>JAISRN010000153.1 GCA_031273605.1 Spirochaetales bacterium
TGAGACAAAACCAGGAATGACCTCCCTCCTCCCCTCCCGCCGGGCCGGAAAAGGGATAGTTTCCCGACCCTGGGGGCCGCCGGTGAAGGGCTTTCTCCTGGAACTGGGGCTTCTGGGCCTGAGCGCCGTCCTTTTTGCTCTGTCCTTTCCCAGCGCCCTTAACCGGTGGGGCTTGTTCCCCCTGGGCTTTATTGCCCTAGGCCCGGCCTTTGGGGTGATCCGCCAATCCGGCTGGGTTAAGGTTTGTCTGTACGGCTTTCTGTTCGGCTGGTGCAGCTATGGGCTTTTCAATTACTGGCTGAGTACCTTTCATCCCCTGGCCCTGGTGATAGCGCCGGCCATTTACGCCCTGTACTTCCTCATCCTTTTTCCCGCCCTCAAAGCGGCTTCGGTTTTCTTTCCCCGGCGGGGGTACCTGGTACAGCTTCTGGTCTGGATGGCCTACGAGTATCTCCGAACCCTGGGTTTCCTCGGCTATCCCTACGGAATCCTGGGCTACACCCAGTACCTCTTTCTGCCCTTCATTCAACTTGCCGAAATAACGGGAATCTGGGGGGTTACGGCCCTCACGGTTTTCCCTTCAATTTACCTGGGTTGGCTTCTGGGCCCCCGGCTCCTGCCCCTTCAAACCCCTCCTCCGGGGCCGGCTCCAAACGCGCCCCCCCAGGCCGGCCCGAAGCCGCCCTCAAGGTCGGCTCAAAATCCGGCCCAAAGCCGCCCCCCAGGCAGGTCCAAGCTCCCCCCCCCCTGGATTCCGGCCCTGATTTACCTGGGCCTCTTTGCCGCCAACCTGGTCCTGGGGGCGGGGCTCCTTTCCCGGGATTACGGAGGGCCCCAATGGAAGGTGGCGCTGATTCAGCACAACGCGGACACCTGGGAGGGGGGCGACCGGGCCTACCGGCGCAACATTGAAACCCTCATCCGCCTGTCCGACCAGGCCCTGGCCCAGGCGCCGGACACCCAGGGGGTGATCTGGTCCGAGACCGCGGTGGTGCCCAGCATTGACTGGCACACCCGCTACCGCCTGGATAACGCCCGCTACGCCATGATTCGCTTCCTGGAGGACTACCTTTCCGGCCGGGACGTTCCCTTTCTCTTTGGCAACAACGACGGCCAGGCGGTCCGGGACGAAAACGGCCAACCGGTTCCCGACAGGGCGGGCAACCTTATCCGGAAGGACTACAACGGGGTGGTCTTCTTTGACCGGGGCCGGATTCAGGGGATCTACCGCAAACTTCACCTGGTGCCCTTTACCGAGTTCTTTCCCTACGGAGACCTGTTCCCCCGGTTTTACGCCTTTCTGCAGAGCCATGACTTTCACTTTTGGGAGAAGGGGGAGGAGGCGGTGATCTTTGATGTCAGGGGGGTCAAGGTCTGTACGCCCATCTGCTTTGAGGATGTCTTTGGCTACCTTTCCCGGGACTTTGTCCGCCGGGGGGCGGAGGTGATCGTGAACCTCACCAACGACTCCTGGTCCGGCTCGGTGGCGGCGGAGATGCAGCACGGGGCTATGGCGGTTTTCCGGGCGGTGGAGAACCGGCGCTCCCTGGTTCGGAGCACTAATTCGGGGTTTACCTGCACGGTCCTGCCCACGGGGAAAATCTCCGCCTGGGTGGAGCCCTTTACCGAAACCTTTCTCACCGGCGCCGTGCCGGTCTATACCGGGACCCGGACCCTCTACACCCTCTGGGGGGACCTCTTTGGCCGGATCTTTCCCGCCGCCGGGGCCTTTTTTTTGATTTTGGGATTCCTGGGGCGTTTCCGGGGAAGGGAACGTTTCCGGGGAAGGGTTGACAAAAGGGCCGGGGTAAAGGATGATGTACTTACAGGCCAATCATGAGTGAAAAAACCAAAATTCTTATCGGCGATGACGAACCTCTCAACCTGAACTTTTTTGAGGTTATGCTTTCCCGTTTGGGGTTTGAGGTGATTTTGGCCTCCGGCGGCGAGGAAGCCCTGGAAAAGATTACGGAAAGCCGGCCGGACCTGATCATGGTGGATAACCTGATGCGGGGGCTTTCCGGCTGGGAACTCACCCGGCTTTTAAAGCAGGACAGGAACTACCGGGCCTACCGGGATATTCCCATCATTATGTTTTCCGCCCTGGACAGCGTTAAGGACAAAATCGAGGGTTTTGAGCTGGGGGTGGAGGATTACATTACCAAGCCCTATAATTTTTCCGAAGTGCTGGCCCGGATACGAAGCGCCCTGCGCCGCCGTGAAATGGCCCGGCGGGCCTTGATCGACCGGGAGCGGGCCTTTGCCTGGTCAACCCTGGTCCGGGCCTGCCGGGATTTTGGCCAGGAGGTTTCCCTCCGGGCCGCGGAACTGGCGGGGATGCTGGAGGACGACCGGGGCCGGAAAAGGACGGAGCTCCTGGGGGCGGTCCGGGAGTTGCAGCAATTTTCGGCAAAGACTCTAAGAAGGCTGATTCGGGAAGAGCGGCGGATCGAAAATTCCGCCCCGCCCCCGACGGCGGGTTTGGCTTCCCTGGACCGGGAACTGGAAGATAACTTTAAAAGCCAGTTGGAGGATTGGAACCGCCAGCAGGAGGCCGCCGCCCTGGGGCCGGATTCCCGGGACGAAGGGGGAGGGGATGATTAGCCCGGAAAAACAGGAAGTTTTAAAAATTTTCGCCCAGGGAAGAAGGCTTTACAAGCTCTTAGACTTTGCCGGGGCCATGGAACAGTTTGAAAAGGCCTGCCGGCTCGATCCTTCCGACGGCCCTTCCCGGGTTTACTACGCCCGGTGCAAGCACTATCTTCAAAAACCCCCCCCGGAGGACTGGGACGGGGTTTTTGTTATGCAGACCAAGTGAACAACCCTGCCCCGCGGAGCCGCGGGGTTTTTGGGTTTTCCAAAACAACCAGCGGAGCTTAAAGGTTATGGCCCGGGACTTTGAGAACGGAAAAGATAAAAACATTACCACCCTGGGGGAGGGGACCGATTTTACCGGGGTGCTCCGGTTTGGCAAATCCCTGCGGATCCAAGGCAAGTTTACCGGAGAAATCCAATCCGGGGATTTCCTCTATATCGACGCCAACGCGTTGGTAAAGGCGAACATTAAAGTCCGCTGCCTCATCGTGGGGGGGGTGGTCCGGGGAGACATTACCGCGGGGGATTTTCTGGAAATCCGGGAACAGGGCCAAGTTTATGGAAACATCAAAACCTCCCGGCTCAGGATTGCCGACGGGGTTATTTTTGAGGGCAAGTGCGAAATGATCCGGGACGCGGAATCCGTGGATATTTTTTCCGGGGAGGCGGATAAACTAAAACAAATGTTTCAGCCCTTGGGCTATTACGAAAAATTCGGCTTAAAAAAATAAACGCCCCCGGACAAGGATGGTATTGACAAAACAAGAGAGGGGGAGTATAGTAAAGCCGGAATGTTCGATTCCGGTTTTGTTAACAGAGGCGGTTCTAAAATAACCGGTTTTGGAACCAACTTAAAACAGACGCCCCTTATCCCGCATATTTATGGTATTCCATTGTCAAGGAGGCAGTTTCAAAATTTTATAGTTTGAAACTGTAACTTAAGAAAACGAAACTTCCTAAGTATTCAGGCAGTTCTAAGAATGTTATTAAAATCCTCACAGGAGATATTGGCATGAGGCATGGAGAAAAAAAGCAAGAAAGCGATGATAGATTGTCATTTGACGGGGAACCCTCGCCGTCCCTCCGGGTTCCTGTGGCCGCCGCCGGGGAAAACGGAACCCTTAAGCCCCGGGGGCGCAAGAAGCTCCGGATCGAAGTGATCAAGGAGGTGGGGGACCCTTTGGAGGGGGTGCAGTCGGTGGATGTGGAAACCGCCGAAAGAGCGGCGGCCCTCCGGGCGGGCTACGCCATTGAGGAGGCCCCGGATTTTTCCGCCCCCGGTTCTTTTTATTCAAGGCCGGCGGCAGGGGAGGAGCCGGAGGACGATCCCGCCAAACCGGGCCGGGGGGTCCGCCACCGGGCCGTGAGCCGCCTCCGCAAACCCGAGGGGGAGCCTAAGGAAAAGCTCTCTATTAACGACCTTTCCGCCATGGCGCTGCCGGAACTCCGGGACTACGCCCTCAAACTGGAGATTCCCAGGGACCTGCTTATGGCCATGAAAAAGCAGGAGCTTATTTTTTCCATCCTCAAGGCCTATACCGAAAACAACGGGGTTATTTATGCCTCCGGGTCTTTGGAAATTCTTCCCGACGGCTACGGCTTTTTGCGGTCTTCCATCAACAGCTACCTTCCGGGCTCCGATGATATTTACATCTCCCCCTCCCAAATCAGGCTGTTTAACCTCCGCACCGGGGACACCGTGGGGGGCCAGATTAGGTCCCCCAAGGAGGGGGAACGGTTTTTTGCCATGCTCCGGGTGGAACAGGTCAACTTTGCCGATCCCGCCGAGGCCCAACTGCGGATTCCCTTTGACAACCTTACCCCCCTCTATCCGGAGCGGCGGATTAACATGGAAACCGAGGCGGAGGACCTCTCTACCCGGATGATTAACCTCTTCTGCCCCATCGGCAAGGGGCAGCGGGGGCTTATCGTTTCCCCCCCCCGTACGGGGAAAACCATCCTCCTTCAGCAGATTGCCAACGCCATCACCACCAACCATCCGGAGATTTACCTTATTGTTCTGCTTATTGACGAGCGGCCCGAGGAGGTAACGGATATGCGCCGCAACGTCCAGGGGGAAGTGGTGGCCTCTACCTTTGACGAACAGGCTACCCGGCACGTCCAGGTGGCGGAGATGGTCATTGAAAAGGCCAAGCGCCTGGTGGAACATAAACGGGACGTGGTGATCCTCCTGGATTCCATTACCCGCCTGGCCAGGGCCTACAACCAGACCGTTCCTACCTCCGGCAAGATCCTCTCCGGAGGGGTGGACTCCAACGCGCTGCACAAGCCCAAGCGGTTCTTCGGGGCCGCCCGGAATATCGAATTTGGCGGAAGCCTGACCATCGTGGCCACGGCCCTGATCGATACGGGCAGCCGGATGGACGAGGTTATTTTTGAGGAGTTTAAGGGAACCGGCAACATGGAGATTCACCTGGATCGCAAAATGTCGGACCGTCGGCTTTTCCCCGCGATCAATATCAAGAAATCCGCCACCCGGAAAGAGGAACTCCTCCTTACCGAAGAGGAGCTTAACAAGATCTGGGTTTTGAGGAAGGTGATTAACCCCATGGAAGACCTGGAAATCACCGAACTCCTGGTTGACAAAATGCGGAAAACGGTCAATAATGCAGCGTTCCTGCGTTCCATGAACACGACCGTCTAAGTTTTTGCCGCGGGTTCCCCCAGGGGGTCCGCCTTATCGTCCCGCTATGGAGGAAAGTATGAAAAAGGGAATCCATCCCAAATATGAGCTTACCAAAATCACCTGCGCCTGCGGTCATGTCATCGAAACCCGTTCCACCGCCAGGGATATCCACGTGGAAATTTGTTCCGCCTGCCATCCCTTTTTTACCGGGAAGCAAAAACTGGTGGATACCGCCGGCCGGATCGAGCGCTTTAATACCCGCTACGGCATTAAAGCCCCCCGTTAAGTTTCCCTTAAACCGCCTCCCCCTGCAAAAGATTTTATTTGCATAAAATCAGTTTTTTGGTTAAGATGGAACCAGCCTTGAAGAAAGGGCCTTGTTAAGGCCCTTCGATTTTAGCCTACCGGCGGGCGGGGGGAGGATAAAAAAAGATCCTTACATGATAGATCTGGCTGAGATCCATAAAAACGAGTACGGCTGCAAGCCCGAAGTGGTGGGTTCCGCCCCGGGGGTCCTGAACATCCTGGGGGAGCACACGGACTACAACGAGGGATACGTTTTGCAAATGGCCCTGCCCCAGCGGAGCTATGTGGCCCTTTCGCGGCGCAAGGATAATTCCCTGCGGTTTTATTCCCACAACCTGTTGGAGCGGAAACGGACGACCATTCCCAACCTCAAGTTTAAAAAAGAAGACCGCTGGGCCAACCTGTGCAAGGGGGTTTTGGCGGGCTTTATGGAGGAGGGCCACAGTTTTAAGGGCCTGGATATAACGATTTACAGCGAGGTTCCCCCCCGGATTGGCCTGGGGTCTTCCACCTCCATCTGCGCCGCCGCGGCGGCCGCCCTTAACGGTCTTTTTAGCCTGAAATTCAAAAATTTGGACCTGATAAAGATCGTCTCCGATGCGGAGATTGTCTTCATGGGGCTGGCCCGGACCCTGTCCGACGCCTTTACCGCCTGCATTGCCAAACCGGGGAAGCTGTTTTTCCTGGATCTCCGCAATCTGGACTACGGGCACCTCCCCCTGGACCTTTCCGGCCGGGCCTTTTTGGTAACCAACTCCAACGTGCCCATCATTGCCGAGGAGGCGGACCTGATTGAATTTAGGGAAAACTGCCAGCGCTGCGTGGACTACCTGAACCGCAAGCGGCCGGGGCGGACTCTGAGGGATTACTCCTCGAGGGACCTCAAGTTTGGCATGGGCCTCATGCCCGAAAACAGCCGCCGCCTCTGCCTCCACGTGCTTTCCGAAAACGAGCGGGTTCTGGAGGCCCAGGAGGCGGTTAAAAACGGGGACCTGGCCGCCCTGGGCAAGCTCATGTTCCGGAGCCACGAGAGTTTAAGGGACAATTACGAGGTTTCCTGCCCCGAGCTGGACTGGCTGGTAAAGCGGGCCGGGGAAACCGAGGGGGTCCTGGGGGCCCGGATGACGGGCTGCGGCTTTGGGGGGTGTACCGTAACCCTCTTGAACCAGGGGGCCGCGGAGACCTTTGAAAAGCGCCTTGAGGAGTACGAGCATATTTTCGGCTTTGTGGTTGAAAAATTCTACTGCCAGCCCGGCGGCGGGGTGGAAGTAAAGGATAATGGGTAATAGACAAAAACAAGATGAAGATCCTACTCACCAACGATGACGGCATCGACAGCCCGGCCATTGCGGCCCTGTCCGGAGCTTTGCAGGGCCAGGAGGTATGGATCTGCGCCCCGGACCGGGAACGCAGCGCCGCCTCCTCCAGCATAACCCTGCAAAGCCCGGTTCGTTTTGAAGAACGCTCCCCCAGGGTTTACGCGTGTTCCGGCACCCCGGCGGACTGCGTACTCTACGCCCTCTGCGGCGCCCTTCCCCTTAAGCCCGATCTGGTTATCTCCGGAATTAACCGGGGGAGCAACATGGGGGGGGACATCATTTATTCCGGCACCGCGGCGGCGGCCCGGCAGGGGGCCCTCATGGGATACCCCTCCCTGGCGGTTTCCCAGTGCGCCTACACGGCGCCCTTCTACTTTGAGCGGTCCGCCGCCTTCGTGGCCCAAAACCTGGAGGCCCTGATCCGCTTTTGGGAGCCCGGCTACTACCTTAACATCAATGTTCCCAACACCCCGGAGGGTCCCCTGGAAGCCCGGCTGACCATTCCGGGGCAGACCTTTCACACCCAGACCCTCCACACCCTGGAAGTTCCCAACGGCGATAAGTACCATTACTTTCACATTCAAAGAGCCCCCCTGGGGGAGGCCGGGACCGACGCCCGGACGGTGAGCGAAGGTTTCATTTCTGTTTCCCGGGTGTTTATTTACCTGAACGCCTCTTCCCAGGCCCCCGGGGAAACCCTTAAGGGCTTAACGTAACGGGGAAACATGAAGCAAAAGGGAAAATTTGAACCCTTTCAGGCCGGGGGCTTCTCCTTGCCCGGTTCCGGGGGTTCCAAAGCTCCGGGGGTTAAGGTTTTTCTGGAAGCGGATTTTAATTCGGCGGTCCACCACTATCAAAACCGGCGCTACGAGGCGGCCCTGGAGGGTTTTCTGAAGCTCGTCGATCCGGAGAAGGAAAATCTTGAAGTGGTCTACTACCTGGGGCTGTGCTGCGTCAAACTGAAAAGGTTCGACGAGGCCATCCTTTACCTGGAGCAGGTGGTGGCTCATCATTCCAACATCCTTTTGATCTACCAGAGCCGGATGATTCTTTCGTACATCTACTGTGTTACCGGCCGGGACCGCCTGGCGCAGTTTGAGATAGACCGGCTTTTAAAGCAGGGTTTTGAGTCCCCCCAGGTTTACGCCACCCTGGGCTACCTCCACTTTCGGGGGGACCGGGTGGAAGAAAGCCTCTCCTGCCTGCAAAAGGCCCTGAAACTGGACCCGGAAAACCCTAACGTCCTCAATTCCCTGGGCTATATCCTGGCGGATAAGAACCTGGACCCGGAAAAGGCGGTGTACTACTGTCAAGCGGCGGTTAAAAAAAACCCGCAAAACTACGCGTACCTGGATTCCCTAGGCTGGGCTTACTTTAAGGCCGGCCGCTACGTGGAGGCCCGGGACTACCTCCGCAAGGCCCTGGACCTTGCCCGGAGCAACAAAACCGTGGCCGCCCACATGCGGGACCTCCTGGATACCCAGCGAAAGTAGCCTTAATGTTTATCCTCCTTTCTTCCGATATTGAGGGCAGTAGGAGAAAAGGTATCATGAGCATTGAAACTAATCCGGTCAATTCGGGTTCCACTTTGCTTCCTACAGAGAAGACCCCCCATTCCCACCTGATCGAGCTGGTGGACATTAAGGCCATCCTGTATTCCGGGGTTAAAGTGGATGTGGCGGAAACCGAAGCCGGCCCGGAACACCGGGTAGATATCAATATCTAACTTGAAACGCCGCCCATAAAGGGTATATATTCTAGCTGTGAGCAGAAAAAAAGCCCTTCTTGCCCTTACCTCTCTAGTCTTTCTTCTTCCCCTGATCTCTCAAAGTATCGACATGAACGAGGTCAACGCCCTGGAGGAATTTCGCTGGGGGGTGGCGGCTTTTAACCGGGGGCAGTATAACGACTCCATGCGCTCCCTGGAACGGGCCCTGGCCTACACCCCCAACAACCTTACCTACCAGGAATGGCTGGGAATGGCTCTCTTCCGGGCGGGTTACGAAGCCCAGGCCCTGGACATGTGGGAGTACATCCTGGCCCGCAGGACCGATCCGGTTCTCTCCAGCCGGGTGGAACTTCAGCGTTTTAGGCAGGGTCTGGGGCGGGAGTTGGCGGAGGAAGGCCGCTATGTAGTGGCGGGGGTGGTGGAGGGGGCCGCCGGCCGGCTGAGCGTTTTTAGGAGGCCCTCCGCCGTTTTCCCCATGCCCGACGGGGGCTTTTATCTGGCGGCCTACGGCTCCAACCAGGTAAGCTACTTTGATATTAACGGCGCCCTGGTGTACACCCTAAGCGGCGGCCTGGAGGGGATCGCCAATCCCTACGACATTCTGTACTCTCCCCAAACGGGCAACCTCTATATTTCGGAATTCGGGGCTCACCGGATCATCCGGTGTAACTCCCGGGGTCAGATTAATCTGCGTTTTGGCGGGCGGGGCCGGGGGCCGGGGCAGTTTTTGGGCCCCCAGTACCTGGCGGAGGACGATAAGGGCTACCTCTATGTCTGCGATTATGGCAACCGGCGGATCAGCAAGTTTGATTCCCAGGGGCAGTTTATCCTGAATTTTGGCGGCCCCGGGGGGAGTTTTGCCGGGCTGCGGGAGCCTACGGGAATTGCCGTTTTGGGGGAAACCATTTACGCCGCGGACTCCCGGCTGGGGATTATCGCCGCCTTTGACCAAAGCGGCAACTACTTAGGCAGCCTGGGGGAGGGGCTGCTGAGCGCCCCGGAGGGGCTTTCCCTTTGGGAGGAGGGGCGGCTTTTGGTAACCGACCAAAACCGGGTCTACGTTTTGAATCCCTCCCAGGAGAGCCTTTCGCTTTTAGCGGACCTTTCGGGGACCAATGTGAGGATTCTCAAGGCCAGCCGGGACATTAACGGCAACCTTTTGGTTCCGGATTTTAATAACAGCCGGATATCTTTTTTAACCGAGGTTTCCCGGCTCTACTCCGGCCTGGCGGTGCAGGTTCTCCGGATTGATTCCTTAAGTTTTCCGGAAAACCAGGTGGATATTTTGGTGGAGGACCCCCAGGGCAACCCGGTGGTGGGCCTTTCGGAGCGCAACTTTCTTCTTAGTGAAATTTTCGAGGACAACCGCCTGGTGGATCAGTTCCGCCTGATCTCCCGGGGCAACCTGTCCGGCGCCCTCAATTTAGCCCTGGTGGCGGACCGGGACCCCGGCATGGCCCCCTATGCGGAGGACCTTCGCCGGGCCGCGGGAACCCTTTTTGACAGCCTAGGGGGGGCCGGCAGGATTACCCTGATTACCGCGGGGGATCCCCCGGTCCCGGCCTCTCCCCCGGACTCCGGACGGAACAGCTTTGCCGCGGCCGCCGCGGGACGCCGGGAGGACTACCGGGGAGGGCCCCTGGACCTGGCCCTGCGCCTGGCGGTTTCGGAGGTTCTGGGGGGGCGGGGATTTAACGGGGTGGTTTATCTCTGCCACGGCCCGCCGGGAAGGGATGCCTTTAAAACCTACACCCTGCTGGATACCCTGCGGTTCTTTAAGAACAACGGCGTGAGCTTTCACGTGATCTACGCGGGGCCGGAGGGGGCGGTTTCGGAGGAGCTGGAATACCTGGCCCGGGAAACCGGGGGAAGCAGCCTGTCCCTCTACCGGCCGGAGGGTTTAAACGGGTTTGTTCAAAGCATCACGGAGAAGCCTAACGGGACCTACACCTTAGCCTTTACTTCCCGGGTAGAACCGGATTTCGGCAGGCGGTTTATTCCCCTCCAGGTGGAGGTACAGCTTTATAACCATACCGGGCGGGAACGTTCGGGGTATTTTGCTCCTTCGGAGTACTAGGAAGGGGGGGCTTTGAGCTTTTGGGTTTGGCCCGGCAGCCGGGCCTGGGACCGGATATGCCTGCGCTGCGGTCTGTGCTGCTACGAAAAGCATCACACTTTTGTGCGCCGCCGGGGAAAGAATATCTTTCCCGCCGTTTCGCCCCGGTATTACATTGCCTTAGACGAACCCTGCCCCCACCTGGACTGCGAAAAAAAGCTCTGCCGGATCTATCCCGACAGGCTGCGTCAATGCCGGGACTGCGGGCGGCTCACCATTTTTCATGCCCTTTTTGCGGGGTACCTGCCTGCCCGCTGCGGCTATGTTAAAAAGTTCCGGTTTGGTGTAAAATAGCCCTATGAGCGACCGCCGCCGGCAATCCGAAGTTCTTGCGGACAACAAAGAAAAACTAAAAACCCGGGAACCGGATATGTATAAGGTTATCCTCCATAATGACCACTACACCACCCAGCAATTTGTGGTGGAGCTGCTTATGTTCCTTTTCCACAAAAGCGAAGACGAAGCCATAGCCACCATGCTCGCCGTTCACCACAAGGGCTCAGGGATTGCCGGGATTTACACCTATGACATTGCCAAAACCAAAGCTATGGAAGCGGAAAGACTCGCCCGGGAACAGGAGTTTCCCCTGATGTGTACCCTAGAGAAGGCCTAGTAAAATGAAAATTGACTCTTTAGTGCGGGAGGCGCTGAACGCCGCCTATTGTCATGCCCAGGCCGCAGGCCACGAATACCTGACGCCGGAGCATATCCTTAACGCGTGCCTGGAGTTAGACCTGGGGGTGAAGATTCTGCAGTTCTGCGGGGTGCATCTCCGGAGTTTAGCCAGGGACTTAGACCGGTTTTTTGAGGAGAAGCTTCCCGTGGTTCCCCACGCCCAGCCGAAAGAAAGTTCGGGCTACCGGGAGGTTTTGAACTCCGCCCTGCTCCGCAACCAGGCCTCCGCCAAAGCCGCCCTGGACCTGGGGGACATCCTGGTTTCCCTTTTTGAGCAAAAAACCTCCGCGGGGTCCTTTTTTTTGGAAAAGGCCGGCCTCTCCCGGCTGTCCCTCCTTCAGGCGGTTTCCCACGGGGGCTTTTTTAACGGCGCCCCGGCCCTCTCCGGGGAAGAACCGGGGCAGGGCTATGGGGATGACTTTTCCGCCCCGGATTCCTCCGAGCCCTTTGCCGAGGAGCCGGGCCCGGAGGGAAACTTTTTGGAACGCTACACCAGGGAGCTTTGCGGCCTGGCCCGGGAAGGAAAGATTCCCTCTCCCCTGGGCCGGCAGGATCTGGTGGACCGGATCTTCCTCGTTCTCCTGCGCAAGCTGAAAAATAATCCGGTGCTGGTGGGGGATCCCGGGGTGGGAAAGACCTCCCTGATTCATGCCCTGGCCTACCGGGTAATTGCGGGGGAGGTTCCCCGGAGATTCCTCAACTGCCGGATCTTTTCTCTGGATATGGGGCTTTTGATGGCCGGCGCCAAGTACCGGGGGGATTTTGAAGAGCGGATGAAGGGGGTGCTGGGGGCCCTGGAGGAACTGCAAAACTCAAGCGGGGGGGAGGTTTTGCTTTTTATTGACGAGATTCACAGCATCATCGGCGCCGGGGCCGCCTCTACGGGCAGCCTGGATGCGGCTTCCCTCTTAAAGCCGGCCCTGTCCACCGGGCGGCTCCGCTGTCTGGGGGCCACTACTTTTGACGAATTTAAGAAGCTCTTTGAAAAGGACCGGGCCCTGGCCAGGCGGTTTGCCCGCATTGAGGTGCCGGAACCGGGGGAGGAGGAAACCCTGACCATTCTCCGGGGAGTCGCCGCCGGCATGGAAACCTATCATCAGGTGGCCTACGAGGAGGAGGCTTTAAAGCAGGCGGCGGCTTTAAGCCGGGAGTACATTAACGACCGGTTTCTCCCCGACAAGGCCATTGACGTGATTGACGAAGCCGCCGCCCAGGCGGTTTTCGATAAGGCCCCCTCCCCGGCCCGGATTACCGCCGGGGAGATAAACCGGGTGGTGGCCAGGATTGCCCGGATTCCCGAAAAGTCCGTGGGGGAGGGGGAAACGGAAAAGCTGGCCCGGCTGGGGGAGGAATTAAGAAAGCGGATCTTTGGCCAGGATGAGGCGGTGGACGCGGTGGTCCGGGCCATTAAGCGCAGCCGGGCCGGGCTTGCCCCTCCGGAGAAGCCCGTGGCAAACTTTTTGTTTGTGGGGGATACGGGGGTCGGGAAAACGGAGCTGGTGCGCCAGTTGGCGGATATCCTTTCCCTGCCCCTGCTCCGGTTTGATATGAGCGAGTACCAGGATAAGTACACCGCCTCCCGGCTTGTGGGCGCCCCTCCGGGTTACGTGGGCTACGACGAGGGGGGGCAGCTTACCGATGCGGTGCGCCGGACCCCCCACGCCGTGCTCCTCCTGGATGAAATTGAAAAGGCCCACCGGAATATCTACGATATGCTTCTGCAGATTACCGATTACGCCACCCTCACGGACAGCCAGGGGCGGAAGGCGGATTTTAGAAATATTATCCTGGTGATGACTTCCAACGCGGGGAGCCGGGAAAAGGGGAAAAGCGCCATTGGTTTCGGGGAGCGGGACCTTTCTTCCCTGGCCTTTAACAGCGAGATTGAGCGGATCTTTGCCCCGGAGTTCCGCAACCGGCTGGACGCCATTGTTTCTTTTAAGCCCCTTACCAGGGAACACATCCTGCTGATTGTGGATAAAGAAATCGCTTTATTTAACCAAAGGCTGAAACCCAAAAAGGCCGAGCTGTTTTTGGAAGGGGACTGCCGGGAGTTTTTGGCCGACCTGGGCTACTCCCGGGAGTTTGGCGCCCGGAACATTGCCCGGATTGTCCGGGAGAAGGTGAGCGATTACTTTGTGGATCAGATTCTCTTTGGCCCCCTGGCCGGTGGCGGCAGGGTCCGGGGATACCTGAAAGACGGGGAAATGGCCTTTGAGATTCTTGAGAGCGGAGAATAGGACGCCGGAGAATAGGAGAATTGACAGACCCCGGATAAAGGTTTATCCTGCCCTTATCTATGAGCCAGTATTTAAACTCAGGCCATTGGGCCGATCAGACCGCCGAAAAAATCCTTAGGGAAAAGGGCGAAAAGGAAACTTACGTCTGCGCCTCGGGAATCACCCCTTCGGGAACGGTTCACATAGGCAACTTTAGGGAGATTATCTCCGTTGACCTGGTGGTCCGGGCCCTCCGGGACCGGGGCAAAAAAGTCCGGTTTATCTACTCCTGGGACGACTACGACGTTTTCCGCAAGGTTCCCCTCAACATGCCCCGGCAGGAGGAGCTGGCCGCCTGCCTGCGGATGCCCATCACCCTGGTCCCCGATCCGGCCGGCAAGGAAGAGAATTACGCCCGGGCCAATGAAAAAATAATAGAAGACCTCCTTCCCAGGGTAGGAATTGCCCCGGAGTACATTTATCAGTCCGGGGAGTATGGGGCTTCCCGCTACGCCTCCCAAATACGGCTGGCCCTGGAGAAAAAAGAAGCCATCCGCCGCATCCTGGACGCCCACCGTACCGCTCCCCTGGAGGAGGACTGGTGGCCGGTGAGCGTTTTTTGTACCCGCTGTCATAGGGACACCACGTCGGTTTTAGGCTGCGAGGACTGGGAAATTCAGTACCGCTGCTCTTCCTGCGGCGCCGAGGAAACCCTGGACCTGCGGAAAACCGGGGCGGTCAAGCTGCCCTGGCGGGTGGATTGGCCTATGCGCTGGAAGGAGGAGGGGGTCGACTTTGAGCCCGCCGGAAAGGATCACCATTCCGAAGGGGGCTCCTTTGACACCGCGGTTCAGGTGGTGGAGGAGATCTTCGGAGGGGCCGCTCCGGTGAGCTTTAAGTATGATTTTGTACGGATTAAGGGGGGGAAGGGCAAGATGTCCTCTTCCCTGGGAGAGGCCCTTGGCCTGGATGAGGCGCTGGAGGTTTACCAGCCCGAGGTAACCCGGTATCTCTTTGCCGGTACCCGGCCAAACACGGAATTTGCCATTTCCCTCGATCTGGATGTGCTTAAGGTTTACGAAGATTACGACCGGTGTGAAAGGCTCTACTGGGCCTCCGGGGAAACGGAAAAGGAAAAAAAGAAAAAAGAGAAGGAGGCCCGGATCTACGAGCTTTCCCAGACGGGGGAAATTCCTTCCCGGATGCCCTATCAAATTCCTATCCGCCACCTCTGCAACCTTCTGCAGATCTTTGCCGGCCATGGGGACCGGGTGATCGCCTTTCTCGGCGATGTGGAGGAAGATCAGATTCCCCGGCTAAAGGAGCGCTGCCGCTGCGCGTGGAACTGGATTACCCGGTTTGCCCCGGAGGAGTTTTGCTTTTCCCTGCGGAGCCCCGCCGCGGGAATCCCGGAAATGTCCCCCCCACAAGCCAAGGCCCTGTTCCTTTTGCACCAAACGGTAAAAGACAGGATGGCCGCCCTGGGGGAGAAGGATTTTTCCACCTGCCTCTACGATATTGCCGCCCAGGCGGGCCTGGAGAGTACGGAGCTTTTTTCCACGGTTTACCGGGCCCTTATCCTTAAAGACAAGGGGCCGAGGCTTGTTAGTTTTCTCTATGTTTTGGGCCGGGAAAAGGTTTTAGAACTCCTCTCTCCCTGGGCGGCTTCCGGCTTAAAGGGGCGGGATTTTAGCTAAAGCCCAAAGAGGGGCTTTAGGGGCCCCGGATCGTTGGAAATAAGGCCGTCCACCCCGAGGCCCAGGAGGGTTTTGGCCAGGCCGGGATCGTCCACGGTCCAGGGGATAAGGCGGCGGCCCAGGAGCTTCTTGTGCCAAAGGACGTAAGAGCGGTTAATAAAAGTATAGTTGGGCTTTAAAACCGGGCAGGGGGCAATAAAGCGCCCGCCCCCCCGGCGCAGCACCCAGGGGACCTCGGGGCTCCGGGCGTAGATCAAGCCCCGGGGAACCGATGAAGCGGGGTTAAAAAACTTAAGCCGGAAGGGGTTAAAGCTGGAAATGAGGCAGCGGTCTTCAAGACCGGCGGCGGTGATTTGTGCCTCTAACAAGCCTTCCAACTCATTCCGCCGGGTGTCCCGGCTTTTAATTTCAATATCGTAAATCATCCCCCGGCCCAGGAGCTCAAAAACTTCCGGCAGCAGGGGGATTTTTTCGTTCCGGAAAGCCCCGTCCATCCACTCCCCCGCGGAAAGCTCCCGAAGTTCATCGGAGGAGCAGTCTTCCACCGCCCGGTCTACGCCGCAGATTCGCTTAAGGGTGTCGTCGTGAAAAACCGCCAGGCGGCGGTCCGTGGTGAGGTGCACATCCAATTCTATTCCCGGAATCCCCTGGTCCCGGGCCAGGGCAAAGGCGGCCAGGGTATTCTCCGGCGCCCGGGAACTGTAACCCCGGTGGGCAAAGAGGAGGGGCGGAGGATCTTTAAACAAGCCGGCGGAAGTTTTCATGGCCCTTAGTATAGGGGATTTTGGATTTTGAGAAAAGCCCCGGGGACAAAAAGCCCCGGGACGGTAGGCAAAACAGAAAAAAAAAGATACTGTCAAATCCTATGAATGAACCGGCTTACGAGCAGGACGACCTGATCTTTGCCCTGGCCACCGGCTGGGATGTCTCCGCCCTGGCCCTGATCCGCTGTTCCGGTCCGGGCTGCCTGGAGGCGGCGGGGCGGATTTTTTTCCCCCCGGAGAGGCTGGCGGCGGCGGCGGGGCAGACCCTAATTCACGGCTTTATCCGGGACCCCCGGACCGGGGACACCCTGGACGAGGTAACCGCGGCGGTTTACCGGGGCCGCCGGAGCTACACCGGGGAGGAAAGTCTGGAGATCATGGCCCACGGCGGCCTGCCGGGTCTTTTGGCCATTGAGGACTGCCTCCGCCGGGCGGGCTTTCGGGACGCCGGCCCCGGGGAGTTTACCCTCCGGGCTTTTTTAAACGGCAAGATGGACCTCACCCGGGCCGAGGCGGTACAGGAAATTGTGTCCGCCCGGACTTTAGGGGCCCACAAAGACGCCCTCCGCCGCCTTTCCGGTTCCGTGGAGGCGGAGGTCTCCCGAATTCGGGAAACCCTTCTGAACCTGGCGGCCGGGGTGGAGCTTCAACTGGACTACCCGGAGGACGAGATTGACTCCGGGGACCTTCCCCGGCCCGGGGACCTCCGGGGAGACCTCCGGACCCTGGGGGAGTCCCTGGCCCGGCTGAAACGGACCTTTGAGGAGGGACGGCTTTACCGGGAGGGGGTGCGGATAGCCCTGGCCGGGGCGGTGAATGCGGGGAAGTCCTCCCTCTTTAACCGCCTCCTGGTTCAGAACCGGGCCCTTACCTCCCAGGAGCCCGGCACCACCCGGGACTATCTGGAAGCTGAGATCAGCCTGGAGGGAATTCCCCTGCTCCTCTACGATACCGCCGGACTGCGGGAAACGGAGAGCCCCGTGGAAAGGGAGGGCATTGAGCGAAGCCGGGAAATTACCGCCGGGGCGGATTTTGTGCTCTACCTCATTGACGCCTCGGGAACCGGGCCCGCCGGGGAGGCGGCGCTTTTGGAGAACCGGGAAAACCGCCTCATCCTCTGGAACAAGATGGACAGCCCCCAGGCGCAGCCCCCGCCCTCCGGGGAGGTTTTTCCCCTAAGCGCCCTGACCGGAGCGGGGGTAGAGGAGGTGAAGGGGGAGCTTCTCCGGCGCATCCGGGGGCGGGTTTGTCCGGCGGACCGGGGGGAGGCGGTGATAGCCTCGGCGCGCCAGCGGGACCTTTTGGAAAGGGCCGGGGAGGCCCTGGCCGCGGCGGAGGAAGACCTTGCCGGGGGAATCCCCTACGATTTGCTGGCGGTCCGCCTTAGGGAGGCCCTGGACGCCCTGGGGGAGATTACCGGCGAGACCGCGGGGGAGGAAATTTTGCAGCGAATGTTTTCTCATTTTTGTGTGGGAAAGTAAATGTGGGAAAGTAAAGGGGAAACCGCTATCGTTGTGGGAGGAGGCCATGCGGGAATCGAGGCGGCCCTGGCCCTGGCCCGGACGGGTTTTGAGGCCCTTCTGATAACCCAAAACCTGGAAACCATCGGCCGCCTGTCCTGCAACCCCAGCATCGGCGGCCTGGCCAAGGGGAACATGGTTCGGGAAATTGACGCCCTGGGGGGGGAGATGGGAAAGCTCATTGACCGGACCATGATTCAATTCCGAATCCTAAATCGCCGGCGGGGTCCTGCGGTTCAGGCGCCCCGGGCCCAGGCGGATAAATTTCTTTACAGCCGCACCGCCCGGCAGGTTTTGGAAAACGAAAAAAACTTGCGCCTTTTTCAAGATACGGTGGTTGACATAATCACCGGGCCTGAGGGCCGCCTGGAGGGGGTTCTTACCGGGCGGGGCCTTAGGATAAAAGCCCGGACGGTGGTGATTACCACGGGAACCTTTATGGAGGGCCGGGTTTTTATCGGCGGCTACGACTGTTCCTCCGGGCGGCTGGGAGAGCCGGCGGCCCTGGGGCTGGGCCCCGCCCTGCAAAAACGGGGCTTTGTCCTGGGCCGGCTCAAGACCGGCACCCCCGCCAGGGTACACGCCGGCAGCCTGGACTACGGTGGGATGGAAAGGCAGGACGGGGATAAAGAAAGGCTTCCCTTTTCCTTTAGCCATGACCGGATTGACCGGCCGGACCTTCCCTGCTACATCACCTACACCAACCCGGAGACCCACCGGATCATCCGGGAAAATATTCACCGGTCCCCCCTTTACTCCGGGCGGATAGTGGGGGTTGGCCCCCGGTACTGCCCCTCCATCGAAGATAAGGTGGTCCGGTTTCCCCAGCGGGACCGGCACCAGATCTTTGTGGAACCGGAAGGGGAGGATTCCCGGGAGATGTACCTGAACGGCCTTTCCTCCTCCCTGCCCGAGGAGGTACAGCAGGCCTTTATTCAAACCCTGCCGGGGCTTCGCCGGGCCTGGATCACCCGGCCGGGCTATGCGGTGGAATACGATTACCTGGACCCCACCCAGCTTAGCCCCGCTCTCATGGCGAAGGCCCTGCCGGGATTGTTTTTTGCCGGCCAGACCAACGGAACTTCGGGCTACGAGGAGGCGGCGGCCCAGGGCCTGATGGCGGGGCTAAACGCGTCCCTCTTTCTGAGGGGAATGCCGCCCCTGGTGTTAAGCCGGGCGGAGGCTTATATCGGCGTTTTAATTGACGACCTGGTAACCAGGGGAACCCGGGAACCCTACCGGATGTTCACCTCCCGGGCGGAGTACCGTTTAAGCCTCCGCCACGAGACCGCCGACCGGCGGCTTACGGAAAAGGGTTTTCACGGGGGGCTCCAAACCAGGGAGGCCCTGGACCGGCTGGAGGCCAAGCGGCAAAAAATCGAGGAGATCCGGGGCAAACTGAAAACCGCCCGCTTCGTCCTCTCCGCCCTTCCCCTTCCTCCCGCCGCCCCTTCCTCCCCCGAAGTCTCCACCCCCGGAGACACCGCCCCCGAAAACGCCGAAACCTCCGCCCCAACCGTGGATTGGCCGGCCCTGGCCGGGCGGCCTTTGGAGCAGGCCCTCAAGGTTCCCGGAGTGGGAATTCGGGATCTGCTGCCCTGCCTGCCCGGAGGGGAAGCCTACACCGGCCCCGGAGACCTGGAGGCCCTGGCCCAGGTGGAACTGGACGTTAAGTACGGGGGCTACATTGCCCGGCAGGAGATTCAGATTAAGCGGTTTGAAAAAATGGAAACCTCCCGGATTCCCCCGGACCTGGACTACGGCGCCGTGGAGGGCCTCTCCTCGGAGTCCCGGGAAAAACTCAAAAAATTCAGGCCCCTTTCCCTGGGGCAGGCCGGGCGAATATCGGGAATCAGGAGTTCCGATCTGGCCCTCCTCATGGTTCATCTCCGCCGCCGGCGGAGGACCGGGGAGGAACCTTCGCCCCCGGGGGATCCCCCAGGGGATTCCCAGGGTTCCGCCTAGGACCTCCGGTATGTTCCCCAAAACCCCTGCGGGTCCCGGACCCGGCGAGGCCCTCCGGGAAATTCAGGACCGGGTTCTCTCCCCCCTGGATTTTCCCCTTCCCCCCGGCCTGGGGGAAGCCTTAAGCCGCTACGTGGACGAGCTTTTGCTTTTCAATCCCCTCTACGGCCTGGTGGGAACCGGCGCCTCCCCGGAGGATCCCCGAAAGGAGTTGCTGCGCCACCTGGCCGACTGCCTGGCCCCGGGGGCCATTTTCCAAAGCCTGGAGCCCCGGAGCCTGGCGGACGTGGGAACCGGGGCGGGGCTGCCGGGGATTCCCCTGGCCCTGCTGCTGGATTCCTGCCGGGTAACTTTAGTGGAAGCCAAGGGGCGGCGCTGTGATTTTTTGAGGAATGCGTCGGCCCTCCTCGGCCTTGCCGGGCGGGTGGAAATTTTCCAGGGGCCCTTAAAGGAACTTCCCGGCAGCTTTGACGTGGTTACCTGCCGGGCCTTTGCGCCCCTTGACCGGGAAGGGAAGAACCTCTTAAAGATAGTCCGTCCCGGGGGCAAGCTGGCGGCCTACAAGGGGCGGGAGGAGGTTTTTGCGGGGGAGTTGGAAGGGCTGGGAGGGTATTCGGTAGAGCGGCTGCGCCACCCCCTCCTTACCGGAGAGCGAGCCCTGGTGCTGATTGACAAGGGCTAAACCCATAAAAGTAATTGCAAAAAATGCGAAGGGGAAGGCAAAAGGGGAAAGGGCCGTGGTTAAGTTACAAATTTCGGGCCGGAGGGCCTCCTAAGAAAGTTTGGCCAGGGTGCGGGCAAGCTGATCCTTTTCGATGAGGTCGATGAGCCGGGCCTCCACAAACTGTTTGGCCGTTTCGGAAAAAGTTCCCCCCACAAAGCAGAAACCCCGGCCGGCCCTGGTTTCTTTGATCCGGGAGTAGAGGTCCCGGAGGATCATGTCCCCCACCACCCCTTGAGTCCGCAGAAACCGGAAAAGAATCACATCCTCCCACTTGGGGGTGCTAATCTCCGTTAGGATGTCGGCGTATTCGTTTTTTTCGACCGAAATGTTGGTTACTTTGATCTTGGCCTTGGGAAAAACCACCGTGGTAACCCGGCGGCAGAGGGCGACAAAATCGGAGGTTTGCCCCATGAGGTAAATCTGGAGGTTTTGGTTGGAATTCATCTCGGCGTACTTTCCGATGAGGGCTTCCACATCCCGGTAACCGGTGGCAATGGCATTGATTTCCCTAAGCTGCTTGAGGGCGGGGCCGATCTTTTGCTTTTGCAGATAAACCACGGCCAGGCGGTATTTGAGCTCCAGGTTGATATCCGGGGGGATGGCCTCGTGCTTTAAGCCCAGCTCATAATCGGCGATGGCCTCATCGTAGCGTTTGAGGCTGGTATTGATTGATCCCGCATAAACCGCGGCCTTGGGCCCCATGAGGGGGTCCGTTTTGAGCTGGCCAAAGGTTTTGAGGGCCAGGTCGTTTTGGTTTAAATTGTGATAGATCTGCCCCAGGATGTAGAGGGTTTCCTTGTCCCCGGGGTCCAGCTCCAAAGCCCTTTTTAGATGGGGCGCCGCATCGGGGTTGCGGTTGAGCCGGGCCAGGCTTAGCCCCAGGTACTTGAGGGTTGCGGCGTGATCCCCCCGGGAATTCTTGGCCGCGGTGAGAAAGGAAATGGCCTTTTCGTAACTTTTGCGCAGGTACTCCAGGTAGCCCAGGTTGTAGTTGACATCGAAAATATCGCTTTTAACGCTCCAGGTGTAGAGGAGGTTTTTATAGGCCAGGTTGTAATTCTTTACCTGCATGGCCGCAAGGCCCAGACGCTGGCTTATGAAGGATTCGTCTAAGGTTTTGTCGGTGGCGCAGAGCTCTTGAAGGATGCCGTAGGCTTTTATGGCCTTATCCCAGGCTTGTTCCACATAGGCGGCATCCGCCACAACCATGAGGGCCCGGGCGTCCTTGGGGTTGGAGGTGAGGCGTTTATTGGCCTCTTTGAGGGTCATCACCTTTTCCCGGGATGACCCGCGGCTCCCGCCGCCGCCCCGCCGCTTTAGGCCGATCATAGCCGCCACTAAACCTAGGACGCCAATAATGAGGACAGCGATGATTACAGGATTATCCATAGAAATATTATGAACTCTTGCCCCATTTGTGTCAAGAAAAGGACCGGCATGAAATTTAATTTAGCCGGGGATAACTGAGGCCCCCCAAAAAAAAAGAGAAATCCCTAGGGGCGCCAAAGGCGAAGGCCGGATCAAAAGGAGGGTGAAGGGGCGAAGGGGCGAAAGGCCCCTGGCTTGGTTTTTCTTGTTGAAGGGGAACTTTCTCTCAAGAACAGAGAATCCCTTCCGATTAGTTTAAATAAGCGGAGAATTTAAAATGACACGGGAGAGCCGATTGACAAATTAAGCCGGCCCGGTTAGGCTTTAAGATAAAAAAGATTGGGCGCCGGGCGGTCGGTATAAAAGGATAAAATCGTGGCGGAATCATTAATTGGAATTAAAATCGCCAACGGCGAGCTTTTTCCCATTCTGGAGGAAGGCCGGGCGGGGAAAAAACGGGTGGTACTGACCACGGTAAACAACAACCAGGCTAAAGTTCAAATTGATCTCTACAAAGGCCGGGGAAAAAAGCTCTCCGGCGCCGTCTTGCTGGGGAGTCTGACCATCGAAAACATCAAGCCCTCCGAGGAGGGGGAGCCGGAAATTGAACTCATCATCAGTCTGGATGATGAGGGCAGCCTCAACGCGGAGGCTTCGTATCAGGAATCCGGTGAACGGCAGGACCTGAATGTCAGGCTGAACATGACTCCCGGCGGGGAGGCCACGGAAAACCCGGAGGACGGCGATTTTAATATTGACATGGAATTTGGGGAGGATTCCCGGGACCTTTCGGAGGGGGATTCCTCTCCGGATTTTTCCGGAGATTTTTCCGATGAAGACTTTGAAACCGGTTTTGAAACCTCCGATGCCGGGGAAGGGGAGTTTTCCACCGAAACCTTCGGCGAAACGGAAAAAGAAAAAAAGGCCCGGATTTTCCGGATTTTCGGGGAAAAGCGGCGGTTCCTCCCCTACCTTCTTCTGATTATAGGGGTTCTTCTCCTGGTCTTCGGGATTATCTACTTTGTCTCCCTCCGCCGGGCCTCCCCCCCTGCCGAAGGGCCGGCCGCCGTCCAGGAGGCCCCCCCCGTTCCGCCTCCGGTTTCCCCGCCGGAAACCCAAGCCGCCCCTCCCGCCCCGGCAGCCCAACCGGTGGTTCCTGTGTCGCCCCCTCCGGCGGTTCAACCTTCCCCTCCGCCTCCGGCAGTGCAGGCCCAGCCTCCCGCCCCGGCGGTTCCTGTTGCGCCCCCCCCGCCGGCGGCCCCTTCCCAGGGCGGCGAGTGGTACCTCATCAAACGGGGGGATACCCTGTGGGACCTTTCCAATGCCTTTTACCGGACCCCTTGGCAGTATCAAAGGATAGCCAGGGCCAACAACATTGCCGATCCCAACCGAATTTACTGGGGTTTCCGCATTTTCATACCGGAGTAAACTAAAGGCTGATGGAAAAACCGAGGCTCGGACCCCTTCTGGGGGTTTTTTGCGCCCTCCTGGGGGGCTGCCGGGGGGAATTTTCCCTTTTGTCCGGCGAAGCCTTTCCCTTCTCTCCGGACCTCTCGACCCTCCAATCCCGGCATCTCAAGGACCTGGGAGAATCCAAGGCCCTGCTCGTCGGTATTAATCTTTTTGAAAACGGCTACCCCGAGGAAGGGCTGCACATCCTCTGCCTGCTGGCCCGTTCCGGCGATCCCCCGGTTAAGGAGGCGGCGGAGCGTTACCTGTGGCTCTTTCTCCCGGGGGCGGAAATCAATCCCTGGGAGTCCGTCCTTTCCCATTTTGCCGGGGAGGCGCCTCCGCCCTGGACCGAAGGGGGACGGCTGTTTGGCCGCGCCCTGGTGGAAACCGGGGGCTTTCAGGAGTTTTTGGAGGCCTTTCCTCCGGGGGGCGGGGAGGAAGGGGAGGACCTTCTCTTTTACCGCGCCCTGGGAGCGGCGGGCCTTCCCGATGGAGGGGCGGTTTGGCTGGCCCCCTATTTTTTGGCGGTTCCCGCCGGGGAGGGGCACCGCCGGATTCTCGCCCTTTTGGAAGGGGGGGGCGGGCTTCCCCCGGATTCTCCCTGGGAAGCCCTGGTGAAGGGGGTGGAAGCCCTGCTGAGGGAAGACGGGCCTAGGGCGCTGGACCTCCTGGAACCCCTCCTCGGCCGGTCCGGGGAAAATGAACGGGGCTTGACGGAGAATCTCACCGCCCTGAACCGGAGGGCCGGCCGGTGGACCGCCGGGGCGGCAGCCCTTTTAGCCGCGGGGAAGGCCCGGTCCCAGGGATACTACTTTCACGCCGCCGGCCGGCTTTTACGCTGGGCCGGGGATTTGGCCGGGGCGGCGGAGGCCTTTGAGCAGGCCGGGACCTTTTCGGAGGCCGGGGGTTTTGAGGAACAGCGCAGCCTGTGGTACCTGGGGGAAACCCGGATTGCCGGGGATCCCCGGCGGGCCCCGGCCATTTTAGCGGAACTGGCCCCCCGCTGGCAGGACCGGGATTACTTTGCCGACACCCTGGAGTCCGTTACTTCCGCCTGCTTTTCCCGGCGGGATTGGGAGGCCCTTGAGGCCCTGACGGAGACCACGGAGCTCTACGGAACCGGGGAAAACCAAAGCCGCCTGGCCTACCTTTTGGCCCGGCTTTCCGAAACGGGCCTTTGGGAAGGGGGGCGGGACCGGACGGCCCTCTTCCGCCGGGCGGTGGAGGCGGACCCTTCCGGTTACTATGCCTGGCTGGCCCGCCGGGGGCTTCAGCGGACGGGCCATGAGACGGAGGCCGGCTTTGGGGCGGTACTGGAGGAACCCCCGGACGCTCCGGCGCCTCCCCTTGGGGCGGACCCGGTGTTTCAGTACCTCTGCCAAACCGCCCAGGCCGATAAAGCCCTGGCCTGGCTGGAGGAGGGCTCCCTGTCCGGGGCGGCCTTTGATTCCGGGGATTACTTTCTCCTGGCGGGGCTTTTGTCAAAAACCCGCATTCTTACCGGCCTCCGCCTGCTAAACCGCCTTCCCCGGCGGGGAAGCTACGCCCTTCCGGAGTGGGAACTCCTCTATCCCCGGGGCTTTCAGGAACTGGCGGAACTAAACGCCCGGACCTACGGTCTTCCCCCGGCCCTCCTCTTTGGCCTTGTGCGGGAAGAAAGCGGATTTGATCCGGCCATCGAGAGCCATGCCGGCGCGGTGGGGCTGGGGCAGATCATGCCTTCCACGGGCCGGGACATTGTGGAACGCATGGGGCGGCCTTCCGGGGACCTGAAAGACCCCGCCTTCAACCTGAACCTGTCGGCCTGGTACCTTAGGTGGCTCATGGATTACCTGGGGGATCCCATGGCCGCCCTCCTGTCCTACAACGGGGGGCCGGGGCGAATCCGGGCCCAGCGGGAAACCTGGAAGGACCTTCCCCCGGATCTGGCCCTGGAAACGGTAACTCCCAGGGAAACCCGGCTCTACGGAAAGAAGGTTTTTCTTTCCAGCCTGTACTACGGCAGCCTCTACTACGATACTTCCCCGGAAGCCGCTATCCGGTGGTTTTTTCCCGGTCTCTAGGTTTTGCCGGAATTGTGCCGATAAAGACGATAAAGAATTGAGGATAAAATCAGGAGGAACTTCTTTGAAAGCCGGAGAGAGCCAAGGAAATGTGAGGGAGGAACCCCCTAAAGCCCCCCCCCGGCGAGGCGTTCCCCCGGTTTTTATTTTGGCGGGGCTTTTATTCCTGGCCGCCCTGGGGTGCCTTGCCCTCCTTTTGCAGGGCCTGGCCTTTTGGCCGGAAGATCCGGCGGGGGAGGCCGGGGGGACGGGAAGCCTTGGGGTTTTTTTCTTTAGCCTCTTTGATTACGGCGCCTTTTACCTTCCCCTTTACCTGGGGGCCTGCGGCATTCTTCTTTTGAGACGCCGGGTTTCGGCGGTCTCCTTTGGGGTGCTGGTGGGTTCCCTCCTTCCCTTTGTTACCCTCTGCCTTTTCCTTAAATTGATAGGCCCCTCCCTTCCCAGCCGGGGGGAGATGCTCATAACCCAACTCTTTGGCCGGCCGGGGGGCGGGTTTTTTCTGCTGGTTCTCCTGGCGGCGGAATGCTTTGTCCTTATGCGCCTGGCCCTTCTGGACGGGGAGACCGGGGATTTGCCGGACAGGCCCGGCCCTCCGGCGGCGGCGGCCGAACCCCTGTCCCTCACGGCCCTCTTTCGCCGGGGACTTTCCCACCCCCTGGAAGCCGGTCCCCTGGGAGAGGAAGCCCCGGAGGAAGATGACCCGCAGGAAGAAGCTCCGGAGGAGGGGACCTTGGAAGAAGGAACCCCGGAGGAAGGGGAGGCTTCTCCGGCGGCCCCCGAAGGCGCCGAACCGGAACCCCATCCCGCCCCGGAGGAAAGAGACCCGGAGGAAGACTTGGAGGAGGACCCGGAGGCGGATTCGGAGGAGCTTTTTCCCCGCGGCCCCGAAAGCCCGGAGGAACCGGAGGGATTCGAGGAACCTAGGGACTCTGAGGAACCTGGGGACTCTGAGGAACCTGAGGAACCCGCTCCCCCTCTCTCCGCTCCGGCGGCGGCCTCCGGGGAAGGGGGAAAGAAGGCCCCCCCCCGGAAGCGGAAATACGCCTTGACGGTATCGGGAATTCTCGATGATTATCCCGATGGGCAGTACTGGATCATTGACGGCCCCACCCAAAAGGCGGCGGGGATTCTCCGGGACACCCTGGAAGAATTTAAAATCTCCGCGGAGGTAACGGGAATCAGCAAGGGACCGGTGATCACCATGTTTGAAATTCTTCCCGCCCCAGGGGTAAAACTTTCTAAAATCACCAACCTTGCGGACAACATCGCCTTAAGGCTTGCCGCCAGCCGGGTGAGAATCGTGGCCCCCATTCCCGGCAAGCACGCGGTGGGAATTGAAGTGCCCAATGCCAACCGCTCCATTGTTTCTTTTAAAGAGATGCTTGCCACGGAAAACCGGGAAGCCCGCAAAATGCAGATTCCCGTAATCCTGGGCAAGGACATTACCGGGGGCGGCCGGGTGATTGACCTGGTGCAGACTCCCCACCTTCTCATTGCCGGGGCCACCGGTTCGGGAAAATCCGTCTGCGTTAACGCGCTCATTTGTTCCATCCTCTACACCCGCCGCCCCGATGAGGTGAAGCTCATTATGATTGATCCCAAAATCGTAGAGCTAAAACTTTACAACGGCATTCCCCATCTCCTTACCCCGGTGATCACCGATTCTAAACGGGCCTTTAAGGCCCTTCAGTATGCCATTTTTGAAATGGAACGGCGTTACAGCCTGCTGGATGCCCTGGGGGTCCGGGAGATCCGTTCCTACAACGCCAAGGTGGAGGAGCAGAAGCTCACCGCGGAGTTCCTGCCCTACATTGTGATTGTGGTGGATGAGTTTGCCGACCTCATGGCCACCACGGGCAAAGAGCTGGAAACCGCCATAGCCCGGCTTACCGCCATGTCCCGGGCGGTGGGGATTCACCTGGTTCTGGCTACCCAGCGGCCTTCGGTGGATATTATCACCGGCCTTATTAAGGCGAACATTCCCTCCCGGATTGCCTTTATGGTGGCCAGCAAATTTGACAGCCGCATCATTATCGATTCTGTGGGGGCGGAAAAGCTCCTGGGCAAGGGGGATATGCTCTTTACCTCCGCGTGGGACCCTAACCCGGCGCGGATCCAGGGGGCTTTTTTATCGGAGAAGGAGGCCGAGAGGGTGGCCGGCGAGGCCAAAGCCTGGGGAGCCCCGGATTATATTGATGATGAAATTTTTATTGATGAGGATGACGAGGATTTTGAACTGTCCGCCGACGGAGGAGATGACCCCCTGCTGGATACGGCGGTGGGAATCATTGTCGAGGCGGGGAAGGCCTCGGCTTCGTACCTCCAGCGGCGGCTTAAAATTGGCTACAACCGGGCCGCCCGGCTGGTGGAGGAGATGGAAAGGCGGGGCATCATCGGCCCGGCCCAGGGAAGCCGCCCCAGGGAAATTATCCACATTCCGGACCGGAAGTAAGATTTAACCGCGGACCACACAGACGACACAGACAGGAACACGGAACCACGGACAACACGGACAGGAATCACTGACAGGACACGGACGAAAAAAAGTGGTTAGTGGTTAGTGTGGTTAGTGGTTAGTGGTTAGTGGTTAGTGTCCAGACAAAGAATAAGAATAACCGCGGAAAACGCGAAAGGAGACACACCCTTCACCCTCCCTTCGCGGTTTCTCCTTCCACTCTCCACCTTCCACCTTCCCTCCTGGTGGTCAGAGCGGCGGGCTTGACGGAGGGGGGGAGAAAAAGCATACTAAACGCCACGAGGGGGATTAAATGGCGGAAAAGCGCCCCCGGACGGGGGAGATTTTTTTCAGGAGAGGGTTATGACTAACGAAATTGCTCAGATTGCCGCGCGGATTAAAGAGCTGCGCCTTTTAGAGGGGGAACCGGCGGAGGCTTTGGCTTCCGCCTGCGGTATTTCCCCGGAGACCTACACTCTTTACGAAGAAGGCCAAACGGATATTCCGGTGGGGGTTCTTCATGTCCTGGCCAAGCGGCACAATGTGGAAATTACCACCCTGCTTACCGGAGAGGACCCCAAGCTGCACCATTTTGCCCTCACCCGGAAAGAAAAAGGGGTGGTGGTGGAGCGGCGCAAGGATTATCATTATCAGAGTCTGGCCTACAATTTTGTTCATCGCAAGGCGGAGCCCTTCCTGGTTACCATCGAAGCCTCCCAGGACAAGATCATAAGCTATAATTGTCATCCTGGGCAGGAATTTAACTATGTGCTGGAAGGAACCCTCTTGATCAGCATCGGCGGGAAGACCCTAACCCTGGAAGAGGGGGATTCGGTTTATTACGATTCCGGTCAACCCCACGGGATGGCGGCGGCGGGGGGAAAACCCCTCAAATTCTTATCCATCATCT
This sequence comes from Spirochaetales bacterium, assembly GCA_031273605.1. Lineage (GTDB taxonomy): Bacteria > Spirochaetota > Spirochaetia > UBA9216 > UBA9216 > JAISRN01. The sequence continues at coordinate 28,525 of JAISRN010000153.1, forward strand.
TTTGACAAACAGAAAAGGAAGCATAAATGCCGGCACGAGACTGGTTTTGCAGCGGAGATTTTAAATCCTACGAGGATTTGTGCAGGAATTTTTCAATCCGGGTTCCGGATAATTTCAATTTTGCCTTTGATGTGGTGGACCGGCTGGGGAAGGAAGAGCCCGGCCGGACGGCCCTGGTATGGTGCGACGATCACGGCCGGGAACGGACCTTTACCTTTAAAGAAATGGCGGAATTAAGCTCCGCCGCGGCCTGGTTTTTTCAGAAGCAGGGAATCCGCAAGGGCGACCGGGTCATGCTCATCCTTAAACGGCGCTATCAGTTTTGGTACGCCCTCCTGGGGCTGCACAAGGTGGGCGCCATAGCCATTCCCGCCACCCACCAGCTAACCCGGAAGGACATTATTTACCGGGTTAACGCGGCGGGGATCAAGATGATCTTAGCGGCCGCGGATTCCCGGTTGGCCGGGGAGATCGAAGCCGCCCGGCCAAGCAGCCCGGAGCTTTCCCTAAGGGCCTGCGCGGACGGCGAGATGGAAGGGTGGATCAACTTTGACCGGGAACTGGAAAGTTTAAGCCGGGAGTTTCCCCGTTCCGGGGATTCGGCGGGGGGCGGGGAGGACCTAAGCCTCCTCTACTTCACCTCCGGCACCACCGGGTATCCCAAGATGGTTACCCACAACTTTCTCTATCCCCTGGGCCACATTGTTACCGCCGCTTTTTGGCAAAATGCCGCCGACGGCGGCCTTCACCTCACCGTTTCGGATACCGGCTGGGCCAAGTCGGTCTGGGGCAAAATTTACGGCCAGTGGCTCTGCGGGGCGGCGGTCATGGCCTACGACATGGACAGCTTTGTTCCCGCCAAGCTTTTAAAGGTTATGGCGGACAAAAAAGTAACCTCCTTCTGCGCCCCCCCGACAATCTACCGGTTTCTCATCCAGGAGGACCTGAGCCGCTACGATCTAAGCCATTTAAACTACTGCGCCGTGGCGGGGGAGCCCTTAAACCCCGAGGTTTACAACCGGTTTTACGAGCTTTTGGGGCTTAAACTCTACGAAGGCTTTGGTCAAACCGAGCTGACCGTGGTTATCGGCACCTTTACCGGGATGGAGCCCAAGCCCGGTTCCATGGGCCTTCCGGCGCCGGGCTACGATGTCCGGGTGCTGGCCCCGGACGGCAGCCCCTGCGAACTGGGAGACGTGGGGGAGATCTGCATCGATACCTCCCGCCGGCGGCCCCTGGGCTTTTTTTCGGGATACTACCGGGATGAGGCCATGACAAAGTCGGTTTACAGTGATAACCTTTACAGGACGGGGGATACCGCCTGGGTAGACGAGGACGGGTACTTTTGGTTTGTGGGCAGAACCGACGACATCATCAAGAGCTCCGGCTACCGGATTGGCCCCTTTGAAGTGGAAAGCGCCCTTCTGGAACATCCCGGAGTTTTGGAATGTGCCATTACCGGGACGCCGGACCCCACCCGGGGGCAGGCGGTAAAGGCGACGGTGGTACTAAAGGGGGGCTATCGCCCTTCCCAGGAGCTTATTAAAGAACTCCAGGATCACGTTAAGCGGGTTACCGCCCCCTACAAGTACCCCAGGGTCATTGAGTTTGTGGACGAACTGCCCAAAACCATCTCCGGTAAGATCCGCCGGGTGGAAATTCGGGAGCATGACGGGGGAAAAAATGATTGAACCAAGCGGTCAGGACAGCCTGAAAAAGGACCTGGACCTGGTAAACGCCAAAATCCGGGCCCTGGAAAAGGCCAAAAATGATTTGGCCGGGGAAACCGGCGGTTTCCTTTGGGAGTCCCCGGAGTTCCGGCGGGCTTCGGAGGGAAAGGACGGGGAGGAAATCCTGAAAATGCTGGACGGCGAGGCCCAGGAGAAGAAGGACCTGGCCGCCCGGCGGGATGAGATCCTCTGGCTTTTGGGGGAAAAAAAGAAAACCGAAGAGGCCCGCCGGCATATCAAGGGGGCCCTCCGGGAACTGGAAAAAAGCAACCGCCAGTATTACGAAACCATCGGCCGGGTGGGGTTTCAGGCTTACCGGGAAGGCCTGCTTTCCGGCGGGGCCTACGATGTGATTTTTTCTAACCTCCGCACCCAGCGGGAGAGGGCTAATGTTTTTGAGGTGGAACTGCGGAAAAACGCCGAGGATCAGGGGAGCAAGGGGTTTTGGGAAAAACTGCTCCACCGGAGCCGGGGGGTTTACCTGAAGAGCAGCCAAAATCTGGGCCTGCGGAATCTGACCCGGTCCTGCCAGCGGGCCGGGGAGATGCTTACCAATATTAATGGGGAGGGAGGGCTTCCCCCGGAGCTGGAGGAAATGACCGCCGATGAATCCCTCAAGGCCGCCTTTGCCCCCGTCATGGCCAACCTTCAGAAAAAGCAGGAACTCCTGGCCGAGGAAAGAGAGCTGGAAGCCAAGGAAGAGGGTTTTATGGTGAAGCTGGAAGAAGGGGGAACGGGAAAGAATCCCTCCCGGAGCCTTTCCGAGCTGGAGCAAAGGATGGAATCCCTGGGCGCCTCCTCCCAACGGCTCTTTCAAGCCCTGGGCTTTAGCTTTTGGGGAGCCAAGGAGCCCCGGCCGGAGGTTCCGGAGTTTCCCTCCGCCTTAAGCGCCTCCTGGGACAGCCTTTTAAAAGAAGAGTACCGGCTCTACCACGAAAAGGAAGTGTTGGATCAACGGGTGGTGATCCGAACCCTGGAACAAAAGCGGGCCTTCCATGAGGGGGAGATTTCCCGGCTGGAAAACCGGCTTATGAGAATCCGGGACGAAGCGGATTCCGAAAGGGCGGAATCCGAGCGAATCAAGGCCGAAATTGCCCGGCTCACCGGGGAACTCGAGGCCCTGGAAGCCAAGGGCTGATCCTTGGCGCCCCGGGGGGAGCGGGAAGTTTCGGTGTACCTGGTGTTAGGCGCCCTGGAGGGGGAAATAAAAGTCATCCGGGACCACCTGCAAAACCGGGAGAAGGCCCCCTGGGGCCCCTTTCCGGTTTACACCGGCCTCCTGGAAGGGAAGCCCCTGGTCCTGGCCGCCGCGGGAATCGGCAAAAGCCTTTCGGGGATCAGAACCCAGGGGCTTATTGACCGCTATCCCGTGGAAAAGGTTATCTTTACCGGGGTTGCCGGCGCCCTCAATCCCTCTTACCGCCCCGGAGACCTGGTGGCCGCCCGGGACTGCCTGCAGCACGATCTGGACGCCGGTCCGGGGTTTGAACCGGGGGAGGTTCCCTTTACCCCCTACCGGGTTTTTCCCGGGGACCCGGCGCTCCTGGATAAGGCCCGGACCTACCGGCCTCCCGAAGGGGCTTTGCGGATTGGCCGGATTTTGACGGGGGACCGGTTTATCCGCCGGGAGGAGGAGCGGGAGGCCCTTCGGAGGGAGCTTAAGGGGGATGCGGTGGACATGGAAGGGGCCTCGGCGGCCCAGGCCGCCGCGATAAACGGCCTGGGGTTTTTCCTGTTCAGAACCATCTCCGATAGGGCGGACGAACAGGCCCCCCAAAATTACCGTTCCCTCCTGAACCGGGCGGCGGAACAGAATTTTTTGTTTTTAAAATTCCTTATTTGCAGCGGGGAGGATGAATAATGGGTTCGGTCTGGACATAACCGGGGATTTTAAAACCGAGATTCGCCGGAGGGGGGGATATCAGCTACCTGAGCCGGGATATTCCCCTCTTTTGGAAGGAAACCGGGGAGGCCCGGCTCTTTTCCGGCGCCCTCTTTGGGGTTGATTTTTTCCGCAGCATCGATACCTACGCCCTGAATACCCGGGCGGTGAAGTATGCCGTTCTTTTTTTAATTGTTCCTTTTCTTACCCTGTTTCTCCTGGAAATTTTTTCCAGGGCCCGGATTCATCCCGTGCCCTACCTTTTGGCGGGCATAGGCAACGCCGTTTTTTACCTCCTCCTCCTTTCCCTTTCGGAACAGATGCCCTTCGACCCGGCCTATTGGATTGCCGCCCTGGCGGTGGCCTCCATGATGACCCTCTATGCCCATTCCCTGCTGCCCCGGTTTAAAAAGAGCTGGTACATGGGGCTGGTGGCGAGCCTTCAGTATGTGCTGTTGTATGCCGTGCTGAATGCGGAATCCTACGCCCTGTTGATAGGCTCCGTGGGAACCTTTGTAATCCTGGCCTTCGTTATGTTCCTTACCCGCCGGCTGGATTGGTACGGTGAAAACGATGCCCCCGCCGCCGATCCTGAGGAAAGAAGGCCCGGCCAACGATAGGGTCCACTGCAAAGGAAGATAACCGCGAAGCGAAAAAACAGTTATGCGAAATTTTTTGAAAAATCTGATTAAAAATATTTACAAAATTAAAATAGTGCGTTATGTATAATATATCCGGCAAAACGCCGCATACAGCCTGAACGTTATGTGCAATGGGGGCTAAAATTTAAAATTGGTATAAAAATGTATACAAAATTAGAATTTTTTTGAGAAACTCTTGACAAAATATGAAAATACCGGTAGTTTTTAATCGTTATAATGTTTTTAGGGGGGTATACAATGCCTGCAATTAGGGCAAGTGCTGATTTACGTAATAATTATGATGAAATTTCGACCTTTTGTCATAAAAATAGAGAACCTGTTTTTATAACAGAAAATGGGCAGGGGGATTTGGCTGTAATGAGTATTGAAACCTACGAAGAATTTATGGGAAAACTGGAATTATATCAGTTA
>JAISRN010000161.1 GCA_031273605.1 Spirochaetales bacterium
GCCCACCGGGGAAGGGCCTTGTTCGCCCCCCGGCAGGCCGGCCTTCCCTTTCACAACTCCGCCCTGGCCTCTTACCTGAGCCTGCTGCTCTACCGGGCGGAGGGAAGGTGGGACGAGGCGGCCATCGATCTGCGGCGGCTCCGGGGGGCTTTTGAAACCCAGCCCTTCATTTACCCCGCGGCGCCCCCCGACTTAAGCCCCATGCTGCAGCCCTCCACCGGCGCCCGGCTTAACTTTATTGCCTTTACCGGCCGGGGTCCGGTTAAGCGCGCCCAAACCTTAAGGATTACCTCGGGGGAAAACCTTTTATTCATTACCGCCGAAACGGAAGACGAATCGGGCCGCCTGCGTCTTGTGGGAATGGAAAGTTTTTTCTTTGATGGAATTCAGCCGGGATATAATTTTAAGTGCCAAATTCCCCGGATGCAGCTTAGGCCCTCCTCCCTGGCCCGGATTGTGGTAGCCTCGGACGGGGCGGTTTTAACGGAGCTGGAACTTCTGGAATCCCTGGACCGGGCGGCCTATGCCTCCTTTGCGGTTAGGGAAAACCTCATCCTGGCAAAGACGGTTATCCGGGCGGCCCTAAAAGCCATTACGGTGGCCCAGAGCCGGAGGGCCCTGGAAAAATCAGAAGACCCCACCCTGCGGTTGTTCTCCCTTTTGGGGGGCCTGACCGCGGAAGTCCTGGTGGACGCCTCCGAACAGGCGGACCTTCGTTTGGCCCGGTACTTCCCCGGACAGGCCTACGTGGGGGAGGCCGAAGTTCCTCCGGGGGAGCATGAATTAACAATTAATTACTACGATCATTCCGGGCGGCTTGTCCGGCGGGAAACTCTTCCCCGGCAGGAATACCGGGACAGGCCCCTTAACCTGTTGGTTTCCTACAATCTAAGATAGGTGAGCCGGTTCCAAAATCGGTTATTTTGGAACTGCCTCAGGCATGAGGAATAAAGACATGGATAACTTAAAAAACCCCTCCCTTAAAAAGCTGGTTCCGGGGGCGGCCCTGACGGCGCTGCTCCTGCTTTCCTGCGCGGGTACCGGGAGGGGTTCCGGGGCGCCGCCCTGGATGACCAGCCTTGCCGCCGCTTATCCGGAAGACCGTTACCTGGCGGCGGCGGGTTCGGGGGCCGGCAGAGAGGAGGCCCAGGAGACGGCCAGGGCGGTTTTGGCCCAGATGTTCCGGGTTAATGTCCGCCTTGATCTGGTTAAGGAGGAACGGTACCGGGATCTTGTCCGGCCGGAGGGGGCCTACAGTGAATCGGAAGTAACCATCCGGCAGACCATCGGCGTCCAGGCGGAGGAGGAATTTATCAACCTCCGTTATTCCGATCCCTACAGGGATTCCACCGGCCGGTGGCATGTCGCGGCCTACCTGGAAAGGCAGCCCACCGCGGCGCTTTACCGGAGCCAAATTGAAAAGGACCGGCGGATCATCCGCAGCCTGGTTCAAAGGGCCCCGGCACAGCCGGGGGCTTTTCTGCGCTACGGCTGCTACGACGCCGCCTATACCCTGGAGCAGACCGTCCGGCGCAGGCTGGCCCAGTTGGAAATCATCCATCCGCCCACGGCCCGGGCCGTCGCCGGAGATTTTGACCTGCCCTCCCTGGGGGAGGCCCGGGACCGGGAAGTGAGAAACCTTACCTACGATATCCGGCTGGAGGGGGATTCGGAAGGCCGGCTGGAGGGCATCCTGAGGGGGCTTATGACCGGCTACGACCTTTCCTACCAGGCCGGGGGCGGCCTTTTGCTCCAGGGCTCCTGGGCGGCGGAAGAGATGGACATCAATCCCCGCTTTAAAAGCCTCCGCTGGACGGTAAATGTTTCTCTGTTAGATGAGAACCGGGTTCTCATTGTTCAGGCTTCCCTCAGCGCCAGGGAAAACGCCCTAACCCTGGAGGAGGCCCGGGCCTTTGCCTTTCGGGAAGCGGAAAAACGGCTTGCCGGAGAACTGGAACGGGGCTTTAGCCGTTACCTTTCCCGGGCCGTGAGTCTGTGAGGCCCCTATGAAAGTACTGGTCTGCGGCGGCGCCGGTTACATCGGCAGCCATGTGGTCAAGGCCCTTCTTAGGGGAGGCTTTGAGGTTACGGTGTTTGACAATTTCTCAACCGGCCTGGAAGAAAACCTTCAAGGCGGCGCCGGCCTTATCCGGGGGGACATCCTGGACCCCGGCGCCCTTGAAGCTGCCTTTGCCGGGGGAGGGGAGGGTTCCGGGCCCTTTGAGGGGGTAGTTCACCTTGCCGCCCTTAAGGCCGCAGGAGATTCCATGACAAACCCGGAAGCCTACAGCCTAAGCAACATCGGCGGAACGGTTAACCTGCTCCGGGCCTGCAGCGCCGGGGGGGTTAAGTACTTTGTCTTTTCCTCCACCGCGGCGGTTTACGGCGCTCCGGTCTGCCTGCCTGTGGAGGAAAACCACCCCCTCAATCCCGAAAACTTTTATGGGTTCACAAAAAAAATTATTGAAGATTTATTAACCTGGTACGACTTGCTGAGGGGCTTAAAATTTGCCGTCCTGCGATACTTTAACGCCGCCGGTTACGATCCGGAAGGCTCGATCCGGGGACGGGAAAAAAATCCCGCCAACCTTTTTCCGGTAATCATGGAGGCCGCGGCGGGCCTTAGGGAGGAGGTTTTGATTTTTGGGGATGATTACGACACCCCCGATGGAACGGGGGTCCGGGATTACGTGCACCCCTGGGATCTGGCCCAGGCCCACCTTCAGGCCCTGGAGTACCTGAACCAGGAGAACCGCAGCCTCTGCCTCAACCTGGGCAGCGAGCGGGGCTTTAGCGTTAAGGAAATTCTTACCGCCGCCCGGCGGATTACCGGCCGGATCATCCCCGCCAGGGTGGTTCCCCGCCGCCCCGGGGACTCCCCCATCCTGGTGGCCTCGGCTCACCAGGCCCGGCGGGTTCTGGACTGGACTCCCCATTACAGCGACCTGGACAGCCTGATCAAAACCGCCTGGGAGGTTTACCGTCCGGATTAACCAAAGGGGCTTTCCCAAAACTTTAGTTTTTTTCAATTCAAAGACTGCTTAAGCCGCCGCAGATCACCGGCGGTAAAAATTTCACTCTCCATGGGAAAGAAACAGTTATTCTGATAGAGGGGTTCCTCTTTTAGGGGAAGGTCCGACCGGGCCGCGCAGAGGTCCCACAGGGGGCTTCCCGGCACAGGGGAGAACTCCGCCACGCTCACCGCCAGGCCGGCCCGCTTAACCCAGGCCGCCGAAGCCGCCGCCTCCTCCGCCCTCTGTCCCGGCAGGCCCGCCAGGATGTAGGCCCGGAGGTTTTGCGGCTCAAACCCCGCGGCCAGGCAGTTTTCCATCGCATGGGCAAATTCATCCCCTTCCCATTTTTCATCGTAGGCCCGGTGAAAGGCGGGCAGGGAAGATTCAAAACCAAACCGCACTTCCCCAAACCCTGCCCGGCGCATCAGGAGGGCGGCCTCCCGGTCCAGCCCCCGGATGTGCACCCCATTGGGTGTATAGAAAGTCCAGTTCCTTTTCAAAGACACAACCTTTTCCAGCAGGGGGAAAAGAATCTCCTCTTTCCGGTAGAGGAGGGCGTCATCATAAAAGGCCCAGCGCCTTATCCCCCCCCGGGCCAATTCCTCCAGGCTTTCCCAGGCCGCTTCGGGATTGCCGGGGGTAAAGCCTCCGTTTAGCCGGCGGGAGGCGCAGTAGGCGCAGTTGAAGGGACAGCCCCGGTTAAGGCGAATCACCCCGGCGCCGTTCCACAGTTCGGCCTGGGAGAAGGGGTTTAAGTCCGCCGGGGGGGCGGCGGGAAAGGGAAAACCCCGGCTCCTAAGAAAGGCCCCCAGTTCGGCAAAAACCGGGTCTTCCCCCGGGGGCCCCGGGGTCTTTCTGTCCGGGGAGGGAAAGACAAAGTCGATTCCGCAGACCTCCAGGCAGTGCTCCGGCAGGAGAGACCCGTAGATTCCCCCGGCAATGAGGGGAATGCCGGGATAAAGCCCCCGGACCGCCGCCGCCGCTTCCCTCACTCCGGGGTACCAGTAGGTCATGCCGGTGGTGATGAAACAAAAATCCGGCCTAAACTCCCCCAGACGGCGGCGCATAACCTCCGGGGGAATGCCGTAGCGGCTGTACCGCCGTTGGATATTTTTAAGGAGGGGCGGGGGAAAGACCGCGGGGGTTTTGAGGAATTTTCCCGTACCATCGTTCCGCCGCCGGGGCGGGGGGCTTTCCGGGGAAAGGCGGTGATCCAGGCAGTTGAGGATACGGATCTCCCATCCTGAATCCGCCAAAAGCCGGCCCAGCCGGTAAAGGCCGTAGGGTTTTAAGAAATGGTCATAAAGGGCAAAATCGTAAACCGGCGGCTGGATAAGCCAGGCCCGGGGCTGATCCTTCATCCCCTCCTTCCCCCTTCTTTCACCCTTAATTTAGAATGGCTAGGTTCCCCGGGTTGCGCCACGTAAAAAACTGACCATGACCACTGGACAGGATTATTTTTTTTTGATAGGATAAGGGGAAAATGGTGCCATACCCAAGAGGCTAAGGGAGAGGTTTGCAAAACCTTCATCATCGGTTCGAGTCCGATTGGCACCTTCCCTTCCTTCCCCCCCTTAAGCGTCCTCTTTTGAGCGCCCGCCGTCTTTTTTTGCCCTAGGACCCCCCTTCCAGGGAGGCCAATTTAAGGCAGAGGCAGAGAATCTCCATAGCCTGAACCACCTCTTCCACCGGCGGCCGGGTGGGGGCAATGCGGATGTGGGCGTCCTCCGGGTCCCGGCCATGGGGAAAGGCCGCCCCCGCGGGAGTCAGGGAAACCCCCAGTTCTTCCGCTAAAGCGACGGTCCGGCGGGCAAAGGGTCCGGCGGCGGTGAGGTTGATAAAATAGCCGCCCTCCGGGTTGGTCCACCGGGCCAGCCCCGTGCCCCCCAGTTCCCGCTCCAAAACCCCTTCCGCCGCTTCAAACTTGGGCCGCAGGATGGCCCCGTGATCCTTCATCAGGCCCTCCATGCCGCCGGGGTAGGATCTGAGGAAGAGGACGTGGCGGTACTGCTCGATTTTATTGGGACCGATGAATTCGGCGCCAAAAAGCCGGGAGAGCCGGGCCAGGTTTTCCGTACCGGAGGCCAGGCATCCTATCCCCGCGCCGGCAAAGGTTATCTTGCTGGTGGACCCAAATAGATAGGCCCGGTGGGGATTCCCCGCCTCCCGGCAGCTTGAAAGCAGGTTGAGGGCGGACCGGACCGGGCGGCCCGGTTTGTAGAGGTGGTGAATCCGGTAGGCTTCATCGGCAAAGAGGGTAAAGTCCGGGGCGGCGCACCTCATGGCGGCCAGGCGGCGGATCTTTTCATCCGAGGTGGTTTCGCCGGTGGGGTTGCTGTAGGTCGGCACAAAGAGCAGCCCCTTGACCTCCGGGTCGGAGGCGGCGATTTTTTCCACCCGGTCAAGGTCCGGACCGTCCCCTTCCAGGGGAACGGGGATCATCTCAAAGCCCAGGCTGTCCAGCAGGGTAAAATGCCGGTCGTACCCCGGAACCGGAACGAGAATCTTGGGTTTGCCCCGGACCCAGGGGACCGGAGTATCCCCCAGCCCCGCCAGGAGGGCCCATTTAAGGAGATCCGCCAGGAGCTTGAGGCTGGAATTGTTCCCCACCATGAGCTCCTCCGGCCTGACCCCCAGGAGGGGCGACAGGATTTCCCGGGCCTCCCCCAGTCCCGCGGGGCCGCCGGGGTAGTTGCGCAGGTCTATCCCCTGGGCCGTGGTGGTTTCCCCCGGTTTGAGGATGGTGAGCATGGGGTCCGACAGGGCCAGATTCTCCGGCGAGGGCTGACCCCGCTGAATGTTTAATTTCAGGCCCAGGGACCGGCAGCGCTCAAACTTGTCTTTTAATTCCTCCCGGCTTTCCATAAAGGGTTTACCCGATAAGGGCCAGGATGTCGCCGGTAAACACCTGGGTTCCCGGCGCCGCCGGCAGGGACTGAAGGACCCCCGAAGCGGTGGCGGGAATTTCAATTTCCATCTTCATGGACTCGATCACCAGGAGGATATCCCCGGCTTTGACGCTCTGCCCCACCGCGGCGGTATGGCGGATCACCGTACCGGAAAGGTTGGCCTTAACCGCTTCCCCCGCCGAAGAGGCCGGTTGGGCCGGGGGAGGAGAAGCAGGTTGAACCGGCGGGGCGGCCTGGGGCGGAACCGGGGAAACCGGGGAACCGCCGGACAAAACCCCGGCCTTGGCCCCCGCCGAAAGGGGGGTTCCCGGCGCCAGGGTGAGGCTTTCCAGCCGCCCGGCCAGGGGGCTTGCCACTTGGATTTCCCCGGCGGCGGTTTTGAGGGTGTACAAGGGCGTTCCCGAATCCACCGCCGCCCCCGGCTGGGCGAGGACCGCCATTACCTGCCCCTCTACCCGGCTTAGGAGATCGTAGCGGCCCTGGGCCGCCAAACCGGTTCCGCCGGGAAAGAGTCCGCCCCCGGATTCCCGGGCCGGCCCTGGGCCGGAAGAAGGCTGACCTTTAGGCTCCCCCTCCTTGGCTTCGGTACTTTTTTTCCGGACCCCGACCACCGCCTGGCCTTTTAAAAAGGCGATGCCCTTTTCCCGGCAGGCGGCGGCGATAAATAAATTTTCATCGGAAATGGGCAGTTTTTCCTTTTCAAGCATGGCCCGGGCGGCGGCCAGGCCCTTTTTGGGATCGGCGTCGTTAATTTCCAGCGCCGTTTTATCCGTGGGCTCTAGGTTCATCTTTTCCCGGGCCAGCTTAACAATTTCAGGGTCCGGGGGAACCGGGGTTTTGCCAAAGTAGCCCAGCACCATTTTACCGTAGCCTTCGGCAAAACGCTGCCAGGGCCCGAACATAACGTTGTTAAAGGCCTGCTGAAAGTAAAATTGGGAAACCGGGGTTACCGAGGTGCCGAAGCCGCCTTTGGCCACCGCGTCCCCCATGGCCGCCATCACCTCTTCGTACCGGTCAAGGATGTTGTTGTCCCTCATCATCTGGGTATTGGCGGTTAGGGCGCCTCCGGGCAGGGGGAACCAGGCAATGAGGGGGTCCACCTTTTTGGCTTCTGGGGGCAGAAAGTAATCGGCCATACATTCCTTCAAAACCTCCTCGGCCTCCCGAACCTTGTTGGGATCGATCCCCAGGTCGTAATCGGTTCCCCGGAGGGCGTGCCACATGGTAAGCACATCGGGCTGGCAGGTTCCCCCGGAAACCGGCTCCAGGGAAAGGTCAATTTGATCCGCCCCGGCGTCCAGGGCCGCCTTATAGCAGAGGATGCTGTTCCCCGCGGTCTCGTGGGTATGAAAGGTAATGTTGACCCCCTCTCCCACCTTTTGCCGGGCCGCTTTAACGGTGTCGTAAACCTTGCTGGGCACGCTGGTGCCCGAGGCGTCCTTAAAGCAGAGGGAATGAAAAACAATCCCCGCCTCCAGAATCTTGTCCAGGGTGGCCATGTAGAACTCGGCGGTGTGGGCGCCGGTGCAGCCCGGGGGGAGCTCCATCAGGGTAATGCAGATCTCATGCCGTAACCCGGCCTTAACGATACACTCCCCGGAATAGATGAGGTTGTTCACATCGTTTAACGCGTCAAAGTTTCGGATGGTGGATATGCCGTGCTTCTTGAAAAGCCGGGCGTGAAGGTCGATCACATCGGAAGACTGGGAGTCCAGCCCCACCACATTGACCCCCCGGGCCAGGGTTTGAAGGTCCGCCTCGGGGCCGGCCTTTTCCCGAAAGGTATCCATCATGTCGAAGGAATCTTCGTTGCAGTAGAAATAGAGGGACTGAAACAGGGCGCCCCCCCCGGCTTCAAAGTAGTTTATCCCTGCCGCCCGGGCGGCCTCCACGGCGGGCATATAGTCCCGGCTAAAGACCCGGGCGCCGTATACCGACTGAAAACCGTCCCGAAAGGCGGTTACCATAAATTTGACTCGTTTCTTCATTTAATGAACTCCCTAAACATCTGAGGCGGCTCCCAAATGTCAGATTTTGAGGCTGCCTTGTCTATCATAAAAGAATAAAGGCGGGATATCAAGGCCCCGGCAAGGGGGGGGCGGTCCTTCCCCATTAGAGGCGGGATAAACCGGAACTACCTGCCTTATGATGAAAAGGGAGCCGCGAAGGGGGCGAAAGGGAAAAGAGCGTTCCTTTTGGGGCGGTTTCTCCGCTCTTTGGGGGGAAAATGGTTAAGTATTGAAAATTCCTGACAAAAATGATTTTTCCCTTGACAAAATTTTCATATCTTTGTAACATAAGGCAGTTTCCAAATGTCAGATTTTGGAATTGCTTTGCATTCATAATAAAGATGAGGGTTTCGATGAGTTTGGCTGCCGGGAAAAACCTTTGTTCTCCTGAGGTCCTTTCAAAATGTCAAATTTTGGAACCGGCTCTCCTTTCCGGGGCGCTTTCTCCCTATAATCTTACCCCCCCCCCCCCCCCCCCACGCACACACACACGATAATTTAACAGGGGCTGGGGGGGTTTTCCCAAAATTTCAGTTTTTGGGAAAGCAACCCCTTAATTTTCCAAAATTTCTATCCCTCGGCGATACTACTGTCCGGAACGCCCTCAATTCGGAGGCGAACCTTGGCTAAAGAAGTTATTCTGGAAGTTTCTGATGTGGGCAAGTCTTTTCCGGGGGTCAATGCTCTGGAGAATATCTCCATTCAATTCCACAAGGGGGAAGTGCACGCCCTGCTTGGTGAAAATGGCGCCGGTAAATCTACCCTGATGAAGATCCTTGCGGGGATTCATACGCCGGATTCAGGAACCATCCGCTTGCGGGGTAAAGAAGTTTTTTTTAATAAGCCGAAACAATCCATGGAAGCCGGCATAGGCATGGTGCATCAGGAATTATGCCTATGCCCGCACCAAACCGCAGCGGAAAATGTTTATATGGGCAGGAGCCCGGTTAATAAATTCGGATTTTTTGACTGGAAAAAACTTAATGCCGATGCGCAGCAAATATTTGCCCAGTTGGATATGGATGTCCGGCCATCCGATGTGGTGGGCAATTTATCTATTGCCAAACAACAAATGATTGAGATCGCCAAAGCGGCTTCCATGAATGCCAGCATAATCATTCTCGATGAACCCACCAGCTCTGTAACGGAAGAAGAAAGGCTCGCCCTCTTTAACATGATTCGGCGGTTAAAAGAAAAAGATGTGGCTATCATTTATATTTCCCACAGGATGGAAGAGATTTTGGAAATCGCCGATTGCTTTACTATTTTGCGGGATGGTCATTTTATTGTTACCAAACCGGTAGAGGGCATTACCATCGACGAAATCATCACCGGCATGGTGGGGCGAACCCTAACCTATGTGGAGCATGAGCAGTCTTCAGGACAGGATGAACCGGTGATGGAAGCTAAGGGCTTAACACGCAGGGGAGTCTTTGAAAATATCTCGTTTAATGTCCGGAAAGGCGAAGTACTGGGGCTTGCCGGCCTTGTGGGAGCAGGCCGCTCCGAAGTTGCCCGGTGTATTTTTGGCTTGGATAAAATGGATTCCGGCGCCATTTGGATCAATGGAAGGGAATGCAGCATTCACAGCCCCCGGTCAGCCATCAATTATGGCGTTGGGTTTGTAACCGAAGATCGCAAAATGGATGGCAGCGTACTTGAAATGAGCGTTCAGGAAAACATCACCCTGCCCATTTTAAAAACCATTTGTAAAGCCGGATTTATTAACAAAACCAGGGATCACCTGATTGCCCGGCAGGCTATTGAAAACTACGGAGTAAAAACCCCCTCGCCAAAGCAAAAGGTTGTTAATCTTTCCGGGGGAAACCAGCAAAAAGTTATTATTGCCAAATGGCTTACCACTAATCCCAAGGTTCTTATCCTTGATGAACCAACAAGAGGCATAGATGTAGGGGCAAAAAATGAAATTTATAAAATGATTAATGAACTTACGGCGAAGGGATTGGCGGTTATCATGATTTCATCGGAAATGCCTGAGATTTTACGAATGAGCGACCGCGTTATTGTAATGCGGGAAGGAAAGATAACGGCAGAAATTCCAAAGAAAGATGCAACCCAGGATACAATTATGAGGTTTGCCATACAGTAGAAGGGGCTGCCTATTATTTTTAGGACAGCCCCCGATTTTAAATTGAGGAGAAGGTAATTCTATGGTTCAGAATCCTCCTTTAAAAAAAGAAATTTTAATGCCAAAGATTTTAAAGGCCTTTATCGGCAGCTATGGGCTTGTTTTTGTCATTTTAATATTTTGTATTCCCGTAACAATCATAAGACCCGTCTTCTGGAGCTGGGGCAACCTTTCCAATATCCTGGTTCAAATGACCGTTATCGGCGTGCTTACCATGGGACAGGTTTTTGTTCTGATAAGCGGCGGCGGGGGCATAGACCTTTCCGTGGGTTCGACTCTGGCCTTCAGCGCCATTCTTGGGGCCGGGTTGATTCGCAACAGCGGATTTCCCGTATGGGCCGGCCTTCTTGTTACTTTATTAACCGGCATTGCTGTCGGCGCCTTTAACGGCCTTATTATCACAAAAATAAAGATATCGCCCCTTATTACCACCCTGGCTGTGCAGACCGCTGTCCGCGGCCTTGTTATGATTTATACCGGCGGCGCTGATGTTACTAATATGCCGAGGGCCTATACGGACATTGTTTCAAAAGGCATAGGCTCCATAAGCTGGTCCGTTGTTATTACCTTTGCCATTTTCTTTATCACCATGGTTATTCTTCGGTACACAAGATACGGAAGAGAATTGTACGCCGTGGGGGGCAATGAATATGCGGCCAATGTTTCGGGCATTAATGTCACAAAGATAAGAATCGCCGCTTATACCGCCTGCGGGCTGCTGGCCTCTGTGGCGGGTATTATTACCACCGCAAGGCTTTATACGGCGGGTCCCCGGGCGGGAACCGGCATGGAATTAACCGCCATATCTGCGGCGGTTATCGGCGGAACAAGCCTTGCGGGCGGCAAGGGATATGTGAGCGGCGCTGTTCTGGGCGTCATTTTTCTGCAGATAATTGACAACACAACCAATTTGATGGCTATCCCTGCCGCTTATGTATCGGCTTTGAAGGGCGCCATAATTTTGGGCGCTGCTATTCTTGACAGAATACGTTCATCAGACAAGTTTAAATGAATTTTTTCATTGCGGTCTTAAGATCGTAATGATAAAAATAATTTGTCCCTAGTGGCAAAAATCAATCCGGAGGATAAAAATGAAAAGATTTTGGTCGGCAGCAATTATTGTGGCGGTCTTTGCGGTACTTTTTACCGCAACGGCCTGTAACTCACGGGAAAGCGGGAAAATCCAAATTGGATATATCCTTATGTCCCGCACTACGGAATTTTTGGTTGGTGAAGAATACGGAGCTCTTGATGAAGCCAAGAAATATCCGGATATTGAACTTATCATGATCGACGGTGAAAGCAGCAATGAGAAACAAGTGGCGGCTACCGAAGATTTGATTACCCGGGGCGCCAAGGCCATTGTTTTAAATCCCTACAACAGCGACGGCATTTCCGCTGCGGTAATAAAAGCAAATGCGCAAGGCATTCCCCTGGTGGATGTTGATTCCTTTGCCAACGGCGGAACCATTGACGTTCATGTCGGATTTGACAATGCCGAAGCCGGGCGTTTAGCGGCTGCCTATCTGGGGGAACTGCTGGGAGGCAGGGGAAAGATTCTTGAAATCCGCGGTCCCCTTGGACTTATTCATGCGGACAGGCGGTATCAGGGTTTTCACGAAATAATGGACGCCCGGTATCCCAATATCCAAATCATTACCATGGAGGCCCAGGAATGGGCTTCTGACCGGGGCCGGGAAATTACCATGGACGCTCTAACGGCCAATCCGGATCTGGCGGCCATTTATTCCCATTCTGATAACATGATGATAGGCGCCGTACCGGCCCTTGAACAGAGCGGCCGTCTTTTCCCCATCGGCGATCCCAGGCATATCCCCGTGGCTTCCATAGATGCGGCGCCCTTTGGGGTTTCCGCCGTAGCTAACGGTTATATTGACGTTACCTTTAGCCAGGACCCCATTTGGATGGGCCGGGAGGCGGTAAAAGCCGCGGTGGCTCTTGCCAAGGGTGAAAAACCGGCGGCAGTGGCGGAAAGCGATCCTATCAGAGTAACTAGGGAAAATGCCAATGATCCCGGTTTGTGGGCCATTCAATTTGCTCAAAAGTAGCCAAATTTGAGCTTTTGAGTTTTATGGTTATTGAATTCACCGGTGGAATGTTTTCGCCGGTGAATTTCCTATTGTCATTTACAATTACTCAGGAGGAGAAAAATGGGCGCTCAGTTAACGTTAATAAGTAACGAGGTGCTGGAGTTGCTGGATGACAGCATAAATGTCAGGCCCCGCATACAGAAACTCAGGAAGGAATTTTTTAATAAAGCTCCTTCGGTGTGCGTACAACGGGCACGGCTTTATACCAAGTCCCATCAGGAGACCGAAGGCAAGCCGATGATTCTTCGCAGGGCCCTGGCTTTGGAAAAGATTTTAAATGAAATTGATATTTATATTCTTGACGGAGAATTACTGGTGGGTTCTCTGTCGGAAACTCCCCGGGGGGCCTCCGTTTTTCCGGAATTTGCCGTTAATTGGCTTAGGGAAGAACTTAAGGGCAATCCCGTAGCTTTTCCGGACAGAGGGGGGGACCCCTATGCCGTCTCCGAAGAAGTAAAAAAGGAACTTCTGGAAGATATAATTCCCTACTGGTATGGGAAAACCCATGAAGACAGGGTTAAATCCTTAATGCCGGAAGAAAGCTGGCGCGCGGGAATGGAAGTAAAAGGATTCGATGATTCCTGGCTTGTCATCAGCGGAGACGGACATACCATTCCCGATTACATAAAGGTTCTCAAAGTTGGCATGGCCGGCATTATCAGGGAGGCGGAAGATCATCTCAAGAATCTGGATCTTGCGGAACCCGATGAGTTGGCTAAAGAGCCTTTTTACAGGGCGGTTATCATAACGGCGAAGGCTTTGATTTCCTATGCAAAACGCCTTAGTTCATTGGCTGCCGAAAAGGCCGGTACGGAAACAGACCCTGTCCGAAAAAAAGAGCTGCTTGAAATCAGCCGGGTTTGCGCCAAAGTACCGGAGCATCCCGCTGAAAATTTCAAAGAAGCCGTTCAGTCCCTGCTTTTTCTGAATATCGGCATTCAAATGGAAAACAACGGTCATTCCATATCCTTTGGGCGGGTAGATCAGTATCTCTATTCCTACTATGCTCAAGCCCTTGCCGATGGATCCCTGTCAAACGAAGATGTTCTGGAATTATTGAACTGTTTTTGGATTAAGCTGAATTCCTTCAGCAAACTCAGGGACTTTGACAATACCAAATTCTTTGTGGGAAATCCGCTGTTTCAGAATTTAACCATTGGCGGACAAACTTTGGACGGCAGGGATGCGGTAAACGATCTGAGTTATCTGTGCCTCTGCAGCACCAAAAAACTTAAAATGGTTCAGCCAAGCCTGGTTGTACGATACTTCAACGGAATTAGCAATCAATTTCTTGGGGAATGCGCCAAGGTTATCCGCACGGGCCTTGGGATGCCGGCAATCTTCAGCGATGAAGTGATTATTCCTTCCATGCTCAATATAGGGTATTCCATGGATGACGCCGTTGATTACGGCATTGTCGGCTGTGTCGAACCGGCGCCCCAGGGTAAGATTGGCGGACGCTACGGAGCGGCCTTCCCCAGCCCGGTAAAAATGCTGGAGATTGCTTTAAACGGCGGGCTTGATCCCCGTACAGGAATTCGGTGTACCAACGGTAAAAAACTTGTGGAATGTGAATCCTTTGACGATGTGATGGAACAGTTCAAAGGTCAAATGGACTACTTCCTTAAGCAGCATGTTATTTTTGATAATGTGATCGATATTTCTTACCGTGACATGACCCCTAACCCGCTGTTATCCAGCGTTATAGAAGGCTGCCTTGACCGCGGGAAGGAAATCAAAGAGGGGGGGGCTAAGTATGATTTTACCGGCGGCCAAATTGTGGGATTGACCTGCGCCGCCAATGCTCTTTGCGCCCTCAAGACCCTTATTTATGACAGCGGGAAACTTACGAAAGAACAATTTGCCCATGCCCTGGCTACCAACTATGAGGACAATTCCACGGATCCCAAGGGTGAAGAAATTCGTCAAATGGCTTTAAACTGGGCTCCCAAATTCGGCAACAATGATGATCCGGCGGACAGCCTAGCCTCTGAAATTACCCGCTACTGGGCAACAGAAAAGATGAAGCAAAAAAACACCCGGTACGGAAAAGGGCCCATTGGGGGACGTTTTATCCCCTCCACGGCTACGGTTTCCGCAAATGTTCCCAGCGGTTACGTTATCGGCGCCACCCCCGATGGGCGTAAATCCGGGGACCCCGTCTCCGAAGGCATTTCCGCTTACCGGGGAAGCGACAAACAGGGACCGACGGCCCTCATCAATTCGCTGGGTAAAATACCCAATACCC
This sequence comes from Spirochaetales bacterium, assembly GCA_031273605.1. GTDB lineage: Bacteria > Spirochaetota > Spirochaetia > UBA9216 > UBA9216 > JAISRN01. Next base: position 14,441 of record JAISRN010000161.1, read on the forward strand.
TTATGCCCGGCGGGCAGCTCTTAAACGTAAAACTTAATCCTTCAACCCTTGAAGGAGACAAGGGAATACAAAATTTGGTTGCCCTTATCCGCACCCTGTTTGACGCAAAGGGAATGCATGTTCAGTTTAATGTGGTTGACAAGAAGATCCTTGAAGATGCCCGAAGTCATGGGGAAAATTATCAGGATCTTATTGTTCGGGTTGCCGGTTATAGCGCCTTCTTTGTTACCCTGGATAAAGACGTACAAGAGGACATTATGATGAGAACCGAACATAGCTTTGCATAAAACGAAGGGACAAAACTCCGGAATTACCGGGGTTTTGTCTTTTTCATGGGAGGCCTATGACAAGGGGCGTCATTTTTGATATTCAAAAATTCAGCCTCAACGACGGCAGCGGGATTCGGACCACGGTTTTTCTCAAGGGCTGCCCTTTAAGATGCGCGTGGTGTTCCAATCCGGAATCCCAGGAAACCGGCCTGCAGCGCATTTACTGGAAAAAGAAATGCATTGGATGCGGACGCTGCGTACGGGTCTGCCCTAAAGAAAAGGGCTGTCAATTACCGGGTTACATAGTTTGTGAGAACCAGTGTGATCTTTGCATTCATGCCTGTCCTGCCGGCGCGTTGCAGGGAACGGCAAAACTGTACAGCGTCGGGGAATTGGCGGAAGCCATCAAACAGGATGTCCGGGCATACTATCGTTCCGGCGGCGGTGTTACCTTCTCCGGCGGAGAATCGCTGTTCCAATGGCAGTTTGTCCGGGAGGCGGCCCGGTGTTTTAACTCCATGTTGATCCACAGCGCTATTGAAACATGCGGTTTTGCTCCCTGGGAACAAATGTGGAACGCCGTGGAATTTATTGATTTGATCCTATTCGACATAAAGCATCTTGATAGCGCCATCCACCAGAAATATACCGGGGCGCCAAATGAACTTATTTTAGAGAATTTAAAAAAGCTCGCCGAAACGGGAAAAGAAATAATTATCCGCATCCCCTTAATACAGGGGATAAATGACGGCGAAGATCATACTGATCGGCTAATATGGCTTGCCAGGGAAAACAACATTAAAGAAATTCATCTTTTGCCCTATCATGCCTGGGGAAAACCAAAGCATGAAGGATTGGGCTACGATAATTTTCATAAATTTGAACGGCCCGCTGATGAAAAATTAAATTTTTTGATAAAAAAAATCTCCCGGAGCGGTTTGCAATCCGTTATCGGGGGATAGAGTTGGTTCCAAAATGTCAGATTTTGGAACTGCCCTAATTAAGGAGGAGAACATGGACTGTTATTTGGGTATTGACGT
>JAISRN010000016.1 GCA_031273605.1 Spirochaetales bacterium
GGAAGGTTTTGATCTCCTCCACCGGATAGGCCGGCCCCAGGGACTCAAAACCGGCAATTCCCGCCCCCAGCCGGCCGGCGGCGTAGGCGAAGATGTCCCGGCCGTGAAAGGTTTCGTAACGCTCCGTGCCGGGCCGCCGGTTTTTTTCGTCAAGCTCCCGGACTTCGGTAATGCCAACCCCGGCCTTAACGTGGGTTAGGGTTCCGTTGTCCGGGGTAATGATGTACTGTCCGGCGGCGGTTTTGGCCGCGCAGCCCCGGCGGGAGGCGCCAACCCCGGGGTCCACCACGGACACAAAAATGGTTCCTTCGGGCCAGCAGGGCATGGTATAATTAAGGCAGAAGGAAGCCGCCCAGGGCTGGTACAGGGGAAGCAGGTGGCTGATGTCCCGAACCTGAAGCTCCGGGTCGATGGAGGCAATGACTCCGTGCATGCTGGAGACGGAACCCCAGTACAGTCCAAAATCGCTTTGCAGGCAGATAAAGGGTTTCTTCATGGTATATGAATTTGGGAAACCGGATTTTTTGTCAATAGGATTGCCTGTGGATTGCCTGCGGATTTAGCCTGTTGACAAAACCGGGGCTTAGGGGCTAATATGAAAGCTGAAAGGACTGTTTGGCGGGCGATTAACTCAGCGGGAGAGTGCTACCTTCACACGGTAGAAGTCGTTGGTTCAAACCCAATATCGCCCACCAGACAGTCTTTTGCCGGGGCGCTTTAGGTTAAGCGCCTTTCGGGGAGTTGCAGGAACAAGCGCTTTTAAGATGGACAGTCCGTTTTTATCCCCGGAAGAAAAAAAACAAGGTTTAAAATACCACTACCGGCATCAAATTTTTAACGGCATCGGCTATAACTTTTTAGGGGATACCTCGGTTATCCTTTTGGCCATCCACTATGGGGCCTCCAACACCGAGTTGGGTTACCTTTCTTCGGTAATCTATGCCGCCGGCCTTCTGCTTTTGATTCTCCCCCGGATTTTTAACGGCTTTAACATTGTCCGGCTTCAGTTTGGCCTTTGGATCTTTACCGGGGCCCTCTGTTTGGCCTACTTTGCCCTTTTCTGGACCGCCGGCCGGCCGGCGGTAAACTTAATTCTTGTGGTTTACACCCTTTTTAGCGGCCTGAGGATTTTAGGAACCTCCTTTTATCAGCCTATTCTGCGGATGCTCTCCACCAACCAAAGCCGGGGGAAGGTGGTGGGCACCTCTTCCTTCCAGTACCAACTGGCCATGACCTTTTCCAAGTTTATCAGTTACCTGGTTACCGCCATCAAGGGGCTCCCCGGCGCCGTCGGGGTTATCCTGCTGCAAGGGGTGGGAATCGTTTTTAACACCCTGGCGGGCTATCAACTAAAAAAAATTCCCTGCCGGGAGGTTCTTCGCTGCTCCCCGGGGCGGAACATCTTTATCCTTTTTAAAGAGTCCATGAGAAACCGGGAATTCCGGGCTAATATGATTCTGGTTTGGCTGAATACCGCCCAGTACGTCCTTTATGGTTTTGCCACGGTTTTGTTAAGGCGGGACGCCGGTTTTTCTTCCAGCGAGGTTTTTTTATTCTCAATTACCATGGGCCTGGCCTTTATGTCCGCCGCGATTTTTACCCGGTTTTTTGCCGACCAGATCGGAAGCCGCCCCCTGGCCCTGGGCTCTAATCTGCTTTTGGCAATTAATTCCCTTATCTGGGCTTTTACAACTTCTAAGGGGCTCCTTCCTAACCTTATCTACGGCTACACCTCCTTCTTTTTTCTGAGGAGCAACGATCTCCTGGTTAGCCGCCTTATTGTCCGCACCCTGCCGGAGGAAGACCCCCTAAGCTACTCCAATATGATTAATTTTTTTATTGCCCTGGCGGCCCTGGCGGCGGGTTATATAGGAGGAAAGCTCGCCGACCTTCCGGCCCTGCTGCCCCGGTTTCTCTACGCCAACAACTTTACCTGGACCTTTTTGTTTTCTTTTTTAATCTGCGTCCTCCATCTGGGCATCTGCCTCAGGGTTAGGGACCAAGGCAGCCTGTCTCCCCAGGATGCGGCTTTGATTCTCTTTTCTCCCTCCAACCTTTCCACCTATCAGCACATAAGCCGCCTCATGGACGAGCAGGATTCCTTTGAGCGCAACTCTCTCTTGATCAATATTGGTTTGAATGCGTCTAAGCTGGCCACCCAGGAAATTCGGAACAGCCTCTTTACCCCCCTTTCGGCGGACAAGGGAATGTTGATTAATTCCCTCTACTCCCACCCCCGGCCCATCCTGCTTCCGGAGCTGCTGCGGGAAGCCTCGGAGCCCTACTCGTATCACCGCCTCCGGGCCATCTTTGCCCTGGGGGCCTATCCCGGAAAGGCCAGCGAGGAGCTTTTGCTCCGGCTTTTGGAGGAGTCCAACCCTTCGGTGGTTTCTAACGCCGCAAAATCCCTGGGCCGGATCGGCTGCGCCGCCGCCCTGGACCGGATCAGACTCAAGGCCGGGGAGGCCCGGGAGATCTGGGACGAGCTTAACTTTATCATTGCCCTGGCGGAGCTGGATAAAACCGGGGAGTTTTTAAGGGGAGTTTTTGACGAAAAAAAGGCCGAGAGGGGCAGCGTTTACAATCAAACTCTCTACAGCCTCTACGCCCAGGTTCTCAAAATGACTCCTTCTCTGTCCTCGATCTTTCAGCACCGGAACATGAAGAAGGGCCAGGGGCTGCGGGATTTTTTGGATGAGGCCAGGGAAAATAAAAAATTTTTGGCCAGCCACTACGATTTTCTCGTTTGGTTTAGGGAAGATGATTACCTCTCGATCTGGCGGCGCTGCGGGGATATTCTTTCCGGCGGCCTGGCCCTGGCCAGCCTGGAAGGGGAAAGGCCCCTGCCCCCCTACTACCGGCCCCTGCGGGAGAGCCTCCTCACCTTTCCCCCGGAAAAGAGCGGTTACGATGACTGCCTGGCCGCGGTTTACTTTTGCTATCAACTGTTAACACTGGAAAACCCTTAACGGGGAACCCCAGGCCGCCTTCAGCAGGATAACCACGGACGGAAAAAGTGGTTAGTGGTTAGTGTCCAGACAAAGAATAAGAAATAACCGCGAAAAACGCGAAGGGATGCGAAAAATTGGATAGAAGGTCATTTCCCGTTCGCGGTTTTTCGCGCCTTTCGCGGTTCCTCCTTTTTGGCAGAGGGGGGGGCATTTACGGAAAACTTGTATTAACATTACCTGCAAATAAATAATCGCTACCGCAATTATCATATTCCCCATTGGTGATGTTCACATAAAGATAAGCTGGATACGAAGATGACGCATATATGGCGCCGCTCTTCCCGCTGCCGGTGCTGGCGTCTGTAATGGTAAGGTTGTTGATGTTGGCGTATAAGGTTGTGTCGGTGGAGCTTGTAAGAGACAGCCCTCCTCCCCAGTAGGCTTCAACCTCCCTAATGGTGACGTCGTCAAGAGAGATATTTGTTCTAAAGACGATGTACGCTCCCCCGCCTAGGTTGTAGGTACCCCCGGTTGCCGTCGCCTTGGCGTCCGTAATGGTAAGGCAGGTAACAATGGTGGTTTGGCTTATGGAGGCGTTGTTAATATATAATCCCCCGCCCCGGCTGTACTGGCCGGAACTGGCGGTTTCGGTGCCTGTTATCTTTACAGTCTCCAGGGAGAGCGCTCCTCTAACGTAAATGTAGGCCCCGCCGCCATAGACATCGGAAGGCCCGGTGGCCGTGGCGTCCTCGATGGTAAGGCCGGTGATAATGGTAGGTTGTTGGGTTGAGAAATTGTAAATATATACCCCCCCGCCATAGCTGAAAGAACCGGAACTGGCGGCTTCGG
>JAISRN010000025.1 GCA_031273605.1 Spirochaetales bacterium
CCCGCAAGGGCCCCCCGGACCTTCCGGCGATCCCCGTGCCGGTCCTTAAACTGTCTGATTATCTCCAACCGCTCCAGATGCTCGTCCACGTCTTCCGGCCGGGGCTTCGACTTTACTTCAATGGCTACCGAAAAACTATCATTCTCCAGAAGAATGTCAACCTCCGCAAATTTCCCCATCTGATAGTCCTGAATGATCTCCTCAAAATGATAGCCTAAGGCATTGAACTTCTCCATTATGCTGGGAGCCACCAGATGCTCCGCCAGCTCCCCGAACCGGTTCCCTAACTTGCCTAACTGCCTGCTTGTCTCCTCCATTTTCCGGTCCGTTTCCTTCATCTGCCTGGCCGTTTCCTTCATCTGCCGGTCCGTTTCCTTCATCTGCCTGGCCGTTTCCGCCTGGCTTTCCCGAAGGGCCATTATCGCAGCCCAGACTTCCTTAAAAGTTAAATCCATCCTCGGTTCCATCGTATCCGCCATCTGTCCCTCCTCCCTTCATCTCTATAATACCCTGTTTCAGGGGTAATTTCAAGCTCCCGCCAAAAAGGCTTATCCCCAACTACCCAGGGCGGCAGTTTCCCCCAACCGTTCCATGGCCGGGGAAAACTCTTTTTGAAAGGCGGACTTTTTTACCAGGCTGTTGACATGATTTCTTATTCGGTATATAAAGGAAACTAAGTTGGTTTCCGGATCGAAAAAACAGGAAGGTCTAACATGAGCCGCCATACTCCATACTCCATACTCCATACTCCATACTCCATACTCCATACTCCATACTCCATACTCCATACTCCATACTCCATACTCCATACTCTAAGCTAACTCCCTTTTCCCCCTCCGGTCGGCGGACTCCTTTCCGGCGTCCCGCTGCGGCGGGAAAAAAAATTCTGATCTTTGCCGCCCTGCTGGGTCTCTGCGTTTTGACCCTCCAGGGGCAAAACGCCGCCGAAAATTCCCTGTCGTTGCGAATTTTAGAATTTTCCAACCCCGGGGGGGAACAAAGCCGCCTGGGGCGGGAATGGGCCCGGGCAACGGCCCTCCATTTTGCCCGGAATCCCCGCTACCGGGTTCTGGGCCCCGCCGGAGGGGAACCCCCCCCGGCCGCCCCGGAAGGGGAGGAAGCCGCCGCCTTAAGCCGGGCCGCCGGAGCGGACCTGGTGGTTTTCGGCAGCCTAAGCCGCTCGGGGCGGCGCATTAGAATCACCACCAGGATGCTCTCGGTTTCCACGGGCCGCCTCCTCCTAAACCGCACCGTGGAACTCTCCGGGGGCGACTACCTCAGGCTCTACGAGGAACTTCTCCCCCCCGCTGCGGAAACAGCCCCGGACTTAATCCCGGCCTCAGTTCCGCCTCCCATCCCGGACAGCCCGCCCCCGCCTTTAAACCCCCCGGCGGCGGAGGAGGAAGCCGAAACCCTTGAGAAACTGGATCTCCTGTTTTCCCAAGAGGGGCTTTTTGGAGACCTGCCATGAAAAAAAAGGACCTTTTGCGCCGGGGTTATTTACTTTTCATTTTTTGCCTCTCCCTCCGGGCCTTTGCCCAGGCGCCCCTGTGGCTTACCGACCGAAGCCTGGATTTTCCCGACAGCCGCTTTATCTCCGCCTTGGGCAGGGGCAACACCGCCGAAGAAGCCCGGAATATGGCCTTAAGCGAACTTTCCCTGTTTTTCGGAACCACCGTGGAGGTTATCACCGAACAGATCTTCACTTTAAATCAATCGAATTCTTCAGTTGCCCGGAACCTCAGTATGAACGAAAACCTCCGGGTTAGCTCCCAGGAGGAATTCTTAGGGGTCCGGTTCACCTCCCCCTACTACGATCCGGCCTCCCGGACTTATTCGGTGGCGGGCTACATCAACAGGGAGGAAGCCCGGCAGATCTACCGGACTCGGATTGAAGGGGGCCTCCTCTCCCTGGAGGCCCTTGCCGGGGCGGCCGAAGGGGAACCGGAGCCCCTGCGGAAGTTGAGCCTTCTCCGGCAGGCCGCCGCCCTGGGGCAGCTTTTGGAGTCCGATGCCGCCGGCCTGGCCCGGTTCGGCGATAGCGCCGCCGCCCTGGCCCCGGTTACGGAGGCGGCCCGGCGGGCCAGGGCCTCCGCCGATGCCCTGCGGCTTGGCCTTGCCTTTGAGGTGGTCATTACCGGGGGGGACCGGGAGGGGCGCATTCAGCGGAAGCTCATGGGCCTGCTGGAAGCCGCGGGCTACCTGGCGGTCCGGGAAAACCCCGCCTACCGGATTACCGGGGGAATCACCGCGGCGGAGGAAAGCCTGCCGGCGGGCTATTTTGTGCGCCCCGCCATTGCCCTGGAACTGCGGCCCGCCGCCGGAGGGGGCGCCCTTTTTTCCTACACCCGGAACTATTCCCGCCGGGGGAGCCGGGTATCCTGGGACGCCGCCCGGACCGCGGCCATCCGTGCCATCGAAGAGGACCTGGAACAAAATTTCATTAATGCCTTTCATGCCTCCCTGGGGGGCTGAAACGCCGGGGGCCTTAAAGACAATTTTAAGCCCCCCGGCGCTTTAAAAATTATTTTAAAGCCGGCAAAAAAATCACATGGAGGATGACAAAGTGAAAGCACAAGTTTTTAAAGTTTTAACCCTAGGGGTTCTGACGGCCCTGCTGGCGGCGGGCTGCGCCACCCAACCGGCGGCCCCGGTCCGGGGAGGCATGCCCGAGGAGATGACCGCCTGGCTCAATCAAAACCAGGCCAACATCATTTACGGCACCGGAATTTCCGAACTGCCTAACGAGTCCGATGCGCTGCGCCAGGCCACGATGCTGGCCAGGGAAGACCTGGCGGGGAAGCTGGAAACCACCGTAGCCGCCGTGGCCTCCGATGCGGTCCGCCAGGCGGAAGGCCGTGGGGAGACCGAGCGGATTGCCCGGTTTGAGGACGCCACCAAGCAGGTGATCAGCAACACCATCCGGAACACCCAAACCTACGGACCCTTTGTTAACGGTCGGGGCAATACCTACGTGTTTGTGTATGTAGATAAAGGCGCAACGGAACAGTCCCTCCTGGATTACGTGGACACCGCTTTCCAGGGAACTGACCAGCAGTTAGACCGGATTTTGGGTCTGTAAACAAATTTCCTAAGGTCAACAAAGCTGCCCCGCCGCTTGAGCTTTCCTGCGGCGGGGTTGGTTTTTAAAAGGAGGCTTTTATGAAAAAAGCATTAATTTTATTGTTGGCGGTTTTTGGGGCCGCCCTCTTAAGCGCCCAAAATTCCCTGTCCCTGGAGGAGGCCATTCCCGATGCGGTGGACTTTTTCTCCTCCCGGCTTCCCCAGGACTCGGTGGTGGCCATTGCCAACATCGAAGCGGAAAACGAGGAAATTTCGGATTTTGTTATTGAGGAGTTGACGGTAGCCCTCTCCAACCTGGGGAGCCTGCGGATAGTGGAACGGGCGCGCCTGGAGGACGCCATGGGGGAGCTGGAGTTTCAAGCCTCGGGGATGGTGGACGAGGCCACCGCCCACGCCTTTGGGGAGATGTTAGGCGCCCAGTTTGTCTTTTCCGGTTCCCTTGCCCCCTACCGGGACAGATACCGCCTCCGCCTTCAGGCCATCAACATTGCCACCGGTCAAATTACCGGAACCCGGACGGTCAATGTTCACTACGACCCCACCCTCACCGGGCTTTTAGGGAGAATCGATCCCGCCGAAGGGTGGAAGTACAACTGGGTTTATGTCGGCGTTAACGTGGGATACAGCGTTATGACCGGCGAGGGTTACGACACCATGGATTGGGGTTACGACAGCCACGATACCGCCGCTCCCCTGGGGTATGCCCTTTATGCCTTATTTCAACCCTTTGATTTTTTTGGCATTGCCCTTGATGTGGGGGGAAATGTGGGCTTAGGACTCGCCATCGCCATCGCTCCTACCTTAACCCTCCGGTTCAATCAGTTTGAAGTGGATGTTTTTTTTGGGGGGGGAATCGGTTTAAGTGGGTATTTTGCCTTTATGGGGGGCGTCCGGGGAGGAATGCATTTAGGGCCGGGGGTCATCTTTGCGGAGATCCGCCCCCAGGGGCAAGAAAGTTACCTGGATACCAACATTACCCTAGGCTATCAGGTTGGGTTTATCCCCCGGAAAAAATAGGCTTACGGATGAGGCTTTCCCAAAACTTCAGTTTTTGGGAAAGCAACCCCCATATTGAGAGCAATCCAAAACCGGCCGGGTCATGAAAAACGGATTTTTGAATGGCCAAGAAAAGCAAAGGGGAGATCGATAGTGAAAAAAGCTATCATTTTAATCATATTATCCATATTTTTTTACATCCCGTTATATTCTCAAAATTTATACACCTTGGATAATGCAATTATTGATTATGCGGCTGGTCTGGTGAACAATATTCCAAGAAATGGAGGTATAGCCATAATCGCTTTTGAAACTGATAGACGTGAATTAATGGAATATTTTATGGATACCATGGTTGAAAAATTATGGGAAAAAGGTATTCGCTCAATATTTGAACGCCACCGGCTTGAAGTTCTTCAAACAGAGTTAAATTTTTCTTCATCCGGTGAAGTAAGTGAAGAAACAGCGCAAAGAATTGGCCAATTTACAGGTGTAAATACGGTACTTTATGGATCCTTGCGCAGAGTAGGAAATAATAACTATAGAATAATTATAAGGGCTACAAATGTTGAAACAGCGCAGTTGATTTTTCCAAAATCTTATGAGCTGCAAATGGATTCCCGTTTGGCAGGGCTTTTAGGAATATCCGATACAAGCCGGGCAGATGATATTCCCAGAGAAGCGGAAAGACCAAGCAGGCCCGATAGCCAGCCTCAAACAAATCAAGGGACAGGGCAAGGGACAAGTATTCAAGCCCCTGGTCCGTCAAAACCATTAAAGAAAATCAAAATAACAGGGTTTGAAGATGAAGGTATGTGGGGTATAGGAATGTCAATAGGCACGGCTTTTTCAACACCTGGCTTTATAGGTACTATTTATGGAACAATATCCCCGTTTAAATATTCTTTTTTGGAGTTTGGTTGTGATATAGGCGCCGGTTTAGGGCTTAATTTTAATTACGAGGATGACAAAGTAGAAAAATATCATTCGTTTTATCCTTTCGCGCACTATATTGCGGTATTTGATGATTATGAATTTTCGGTATATGGCGGTTTAGGCGCGGGCTATATGCTTGCAAATTATACATTTTCAACAGGAGAAGCGCAAAAAAATGTATTTGCCATGGATTTTGTTGCCGGATTTAGTGTAAATGGGGACTTTGGCAGCTTTACCGCATCGATCGTATTACGTACAAATTTTCATGTGGTGAATGTCAAAGTTTCTGCCGGATACATAGTCAGATTTTACACTGAGGAGGAATAAAATGAGGAGGATCTTTACTATTGGTTTGAGCATTGTGTTAATAACCTTATGTATTGGGTGCCCCCTTGAAGGAAGATTGGAACCTCCATCCATAACGAAAACCTTAACAGGAATGTCTTTGCCTGCCGCTCTGTCCTGGATAAAAGATCATGCGGCAAGTAACAGCGAATATACAATAATAATTGAAAACAATGAATCTTTAGACCCATTGAATTTTTCATTGAAAAACAAAAAAAATGTTACAATAACCATTAAAAGCAGTAACGATAATAAAATAATCACCCTTAACAGCCTTGGCTCTCTTTTAACCATTGAATCTGGAATTACCTTTATTTTGGAGGATAATATTGAGATGAGGGGGCGCAATGACAATAATGCCTCATTAATAACAATAAATTCGGGGGGTACGCTTATTATAAATGGTGGAATTGTTGGCAATAACAACGGTGGTAAAGGTTATTACAATTCATATTCTGGTTTGTATTATGAAGGTGGTGCCGGTATTTTTGTTTCTGATGGCGGAAAACTAATTATGCAAAGCGGTTATGTTATTAATAATATTACTCCTAGCGGATATCGGAATAATGGGGGTGGTGTATTTATTGCTGGTAATGGCATATTTGAAATGAGCGGAGGATTTGTTAGTGATAATTCTGTAGATTATTCCCATGGATATGGATGCGGTGATGCGGTATGTGTTAGCAGTAACGGTAAATTTGTATTGCGCGGGGGGATAATCAGTCATAACGGGTATGGAACAAGGCAATATATACCTCGCGGATGCGTATTTGTAGATGAAGGCGGGAATTTTACAATGACCGGAGGAGAAATAAGCGGTAATGATAATAGAGGTGTTTATTCTATTGGGTATTTTAATAAAACCGGCGGTATTATTTATGGCGCGAATGCAAATGCCGACAAGAAAAATAGAGATTATGCAGTATATGTTAGTGATGGTAAAAAACGTACTGGCACAGCAAATGAAAGTAATAATATAGATACTTCATTGAATGGTCAATCAGGAGGGTGGGATTGAAATAGAACTGGACTTCCCGGCCTATTTCCTCTTGCCACTAACCACTAACCACTTTTTTCTGTCAGTGTGGTCCGTGGTTATCTTCCTTCGCGTGGCCGGTGGTCATTCCTAAATTGTGAAAGGCTGCTTTTGGCAAAGCCGCCTCAAATATCTTGACAAATTCTCCCGAAAAGATTTACCCTGCAAAGGCGGGTTTAAAAAAGGAGAATTCGTATGAAAAAAGTATTCATTTTATGTTTTGCGGTTTTGGGGACCGCCATGATAAACGCTCAAAGTTCCCTCTCCCTTAACGAGGCCCTTGCCGATGCGGCGGGCTTTTTTTCCTCCCGGCTGCCCCAAGGTTCGGCGGCGGTGATTTCCGGCATCGAAACGGAAACCAGGGAACTTTCGGATTTTATCATTCAGGAATTTTCCCTGTCCCTATCCGGCCTGGGGGTCCTGCAGGTGGCCCAGGCCCCGGGGACGGTTGAACCCTCCCCGCCGGAAATTCCTGATGGGACATTTGAAAACCCAATTCCTGGGACGGTGAGCGAAGCCGAAACCGTCTCCTTAAGTCCGGAAGAAAGGCCGGGCCCCCGGTTTGTCTTTTCCGGTTTTCTCATCCCGGACCGGGATGGGTACCGCCTCTGGATTCAGGCCATCGATGCCGCCACCGGGCAAATTGCCGGAACCCGGACCCTTTCCGTTCACCATGATTCCACCCTGGCCGGTCTGGGGGTACTGAGGGCTGACCCCCCCCGGCCGGAAGTTTTTGAGGACGGAATTGATCCCGCCGATGCCTGGAAGCACAACTGGATTTATGTGGGGGTCAGCGCAGGGTACAGTATTATGTCCCCCGGCGCTAAGAACCTCCGGGTTGACGACCCCAACGATGCCCCCCTCTATGGGCGCCGGGGCAACCCCCTTGATGACACCTATCCTCCCATCGGGGCCGCCGTTTACGCCCTCCTTCAACCCTTTGACCATTTTGGAATCGCCCTTGATATCGGGGGAAGCTGGTACTGGTCGGCCACTATCTCCATAGCCCCCACCCTGATCCTGCGGTTTAATCAGTTTGAAGTGGATGCCTTTTTGGGACTCGGCCTCAGTCAGACAGCCAAGTCCAACCTTGGGTTTATCGGGGGGGTCCGGGGGGGCATGCATCTGGGACCGGGGCTCATGTTTTTGGAGGTCCGCCCCATGGCTTTTTTTCTCGGCAACACCGCCCTGGATACCAACATTACCCTGGGTTACCAGATGGGATTTTTCCCCCGGAAACAATGAATAATCATTTTAAAAAACTAATAGCCCCCTTTGTTGTTGCGGCGGTGATCACAGGGTATTACGTTTTTTTTATTTGGCTCATCATAAAATTCCCCCTGCCCCTGGGGGTACGGATAGCCGGGATAGGGATTCCGGTTATTTTCACCGGGGTCGTCATTTACGTTTTGATCGAAAGGATTCAGGAAATCAGAAAAGGAGAGGAAGATGATCTTAGTCAATACTGATTACATATCCGGCAAGGAACTGCAAACCCTGGGCCTGGTTAAGGGCAGCACCATCCAATCCAAAAACATTGGCCGGGACATTACCCAGGGCTTTAAATCCCTGGTGGGGGGAGAATTAAAAACCTATACCGAAATGATGAACGAGGCCCGGGCCCTGGCCACTAAACGGATGAGTGAAGAAGCCGCCGCCCTGGGGGCCGACGGGGTGGTCAACATCCGCTACGCCTCCTCGGCGATTATGCAAAATGCCGCCGAAGTGATTGCCTACGGCACGGCGGTCAAATTTCTCTGAAAACCGCTAAATAAGAATTTTGAACCGCCAAACCTCTTGCCACTAACCACTAACCACTTTTTTCCGTCCGTGGTTAAATAATACAAAACCCTAGAGCAGGGCCTTTAGTCCCGCCCCCAGCAAAAAACCGGGCCGGCCGGGGAGGGGGAACTTCCCCAGGGCCAGGAGGCAGACCGCCAGGGGCCCGCCGGAAAGCCTAAGGTC
>JAISRN010000085.1 GCA_031273605.1 Spirochaetales bacterium
GGGACTGATTTTTCAATGCTAAAGTTAAGGATTTTGCGCGTTTTTTTCATTTTTTTTCTCCTTATTTCCGGCTTTGCCGGGTATAACAATTCCCATGCCAAGTAATTAAGATGAGCATACCACAAGAACCAGGGAAGGAGCAAGAGAGAAAAATGAGGAGGGGAAGATTAACCACTCACGTTATACTTGAAATTATACTTTATATGTTGTATATTATCACCTAGGGAGGATAATTATGCCGCAAATATCATTATACATCGACGAAAACACTCTAAAAAAGGTTGAAAAACGGGCAAAGCAAGCTCATACCTCGGTTTCTAAATGGGTCGGGAACAGCATAAAAAAGTCAATAAATGATGAATACCCGGAGGATTTCTTAGAATTATTCGGCGCTCTTAAAGATATACCCTTCAAACGTCCGCCTCAGGGGATATTTGCAGACGATTCGCCACGGGAGCCATTTTAATGTACTTTTTAGATTCAAACATTTGTATCTATTATTTAAAAGGCAGATATCCGTATTTAAATGAAAAATTGCTGTCGGTATCACCAGGTAGAATAAAAATACCCGCAATCGTTGAAGCCGAAATATTTGTAAATGTTGAGAAAAGCGGGCAAAACAGAGTTCGTGAGTTATGGGAAAAATTTTTTGAAACCTTTGAAAGTGTCGCATTTAATAACGCAGCCTCCAGACAATATGCCATTATCAGGGCATTCCTTGAAAAGAGGGGAACAGTAATAGGCCCCAATGATCTTATTATAAGCGCTACCGTATTAGCCAATAATGGAATTTTAGTAACACATAATACAAAAGAATTTAAAAGGGTACCCAATCTTATAATTGAAGATTGGACAAGTGGCAAATGAGCCGGTTCCAAAACGTCAGATTTTAGAACCGGCTCCTTCTACCGGCGTTTTTTAAATTTCTTAAAGTACCAGCCCCGCAGGGCTTCGGCAAGGCGGTCAAGGCGGTAAAGCCCGGGGCGCAGGGGATAATCGTAGGAGCCGGGGCGGTGGAGGATTCGCCCCCCAAAGCCGGTTTTAAAAAGATAAAGCCCCGCCATGGGATGCTCCGGGTCCGGCGCCGGGGGAATGCCGTAAAGGTCGTAACCGGCGCAGCCCCAGCGCCGGGCATCCTTAATGGCCTGCCACTGAAGGCCGTAGGCGGGCATGGCGCTGCGGAAGGAGGATGAGGAGGCGCCGTACAGGTAAACCCCCCGGCGCCGGGTAAAGGAAGTGATGATCCCCCCCACGTCGCAGCCCTCCACCCGGGCCAGGTAAAGCCGGATCTCCGGCCCTCCGGGGGCCGCCGGGAGGGACAGGAGCCGACGGTAATACTCCTCCCCGTGGATGGCAATCCGGTCCCGCCGGGCGGTTTCCTGATAAAGGCGGTACCAGAGGGTTATGTCTTCCGGGCCGCCCCGGCGGATTTCAACCCCCCGCTTTTCGGACACCCGGATATTGGCCCGGCCCCGCTTTTTCATCCCCCCCAGGATGGCCTCCTCCTCCCCGGAAAGGTCCAGCATAACCGTGGAGGGGGGCTGAATGTCCACCGGGGCGCGGAAAAAAACCGGCCCCCGGGGACGGCGGTCCTGCTCTTCCCGGGAGACCTCCCAGGGAAGGTCCCAGCGGATAAAGAGAACCCTCCGGGGAAGGGCCGCCGCCAGAGCCCGGCTGAGTCCCTCCAGGGCCTCCCAGCCGCCGGGGGAAACCAGGGCGGGATCCGGAGCGGCGGGAGCATAGGCCAGGGAGAAACCCCCGGCCAGGGGGCGGAGAAGAACCAGCAGGCCCAAGGGGGGCAGCTCGCCGCCGGAAGGGGCCGGGGGGCGGACGAGAAAAGCCCGGGGAACCCAGCCGGAGGCGGCTTTAAAGCGCCCCCAAAAGCCGGTTTGCAGCAGCTCATCCGTGGGGGGCAGGGCTTCGGGCTCGATGGGTTCCAGCCGGAAGGCCGCCCCGGCCGGGATCAGTGGACCTCCCCGTCTTTGACCAGGGAGGTTGTCAGGGGCGTCCCTCCGCAGACCAGGGGGGTTTCTCCCACCATCACCCGGCCGCCCTTAACCCGGATGGGAACGGAGAAGAAGGCCTCCGCCTTAATTTCATCGGGGGGGCAGACCCCTTCGCCGCCGGGGAGTTCCACGGGGTCGCCGGGTTGGGCGTGATCGGCAAAGAGGACCTCCACCAGGGGCGCCCCCTCCGGGGTTTGGCCATCCGCGGCCAGGAGCATCCCCTGGCTCAGTTTTCCCCGCAGCTTGGCGGGCTTAAGATTGGCCGCCAAAATAATATTCCGGCCCAGGAGTTCCTCTTCTTTATAGTAAGGAACCAGCCCGGAGACAATCTGCCGTTCCTCCTCTCCTAAGCTGATGGTTTCGATGTAAAGTTTATCCGCCTCCGGATGCCGGGTAATGGCGGTAATTTTAGCCGCCCTAAGGCTGATGGTTTTGCGAAACCGGTCTTCCGGGGACTCAGGAGGTTCCCCAGGGGGAAGGGCTTCGGCGGCTTTGGCAGCTTTGGCTTCGGCGGGGGAGGCGGCTTTAGCTCCAGCGGCAGGCGGGGCGGTTTCGGCGGCCCTTTCTTCTTCCCGTTCCTTCTGGGTGCCGGAGAACTTTTTCCGCAGTTCATCAATCCGGGCATCCTCCAGACGGGAGAAGAGAATCTCCGGCTTCCCGATCTCCGGGCCGGGGTCTGCTCCCAGGCGGTCCCAGGTCCATTCCTGGGGGCCGAAAAACGAGGCGATTTTTTCGGCGGCGGCGGGAAGGTAGGGGGCCAGGAGAATTCCCAGGTCCCGCACCAGGATGAGGAGTTCCCTCAGGATGGGGCCTAGGGAGGCGGGGTTGGTTTTAACAGCCTTCCAGGGTTCGGCCTCCTGAAAGAGCTTGTTCCCCCCGGAGGTAAGGGCAAAGATCCGGCGCAGCCCCTCCCGGAGTTCCGCCTTTTCCAGGCAGGCGGTAATCTCCTCCCTGGCTTTTTGGGCCTCCCGGGAAAACCGAAGAACCCCCTCGTCGGGGGGCGTCGGCGATTCCCCGGAGGCGGGGGACAGAAAGGGGGGACGGCTTCCGAAGTTGTTGTAAACAAAGGTTAAGGTACGGTTAACCAGGTTAGCCAGATTACCGATGAGTTCGGAGTTGACCTTTTCCTGAAAGTCCTTCCAGGTAAACTGGTAGTCCGCCGTTTCCGGCCGGTTGTAGAAAAGGTAAAACCGCCACACATCCGCGGGGATTCCCGTTTCCGCCGCATCGTCCCCAAAGATCCCGATCCCCCGGTCCTTGGAAAATTTTCCGGACTCGTAGTTTAAGTACTCGCTGGAAGAAACATGGTGAAGCATGGTCCAGTTTTCCCCGGAGCCCAGCAGGGAGGAGGGAAAGATCACCGTATGAAAGGGAATGTTATCCTTGCCGATAAACTGAAAAAGCTCCACCCCATCGGGGTCCTTCCACCATTTTTCCCACTCCCCGGTTAGGCCGGCGGTTATGGAAATGTAGCCGATGGGCGCGTCAAACCAAACGTAGAAAACCTTATCGGTAAAGCCCTCCTTGGGCACGGGGATTCCCCACTTGAGGTCCCTGGTAATGGCCCGGGGCTGAAGGCCGTCCCTGATCCAGCTTTTGGTCATTTGCACCGCATTCCGGGCCCAGTCGCCCTTGACGGCGGCCTGGGCCAGCCAGCCCTCCAGTTTGGGAAGAATGGCGGGAAGGTTGATGTAAAGGTGGGTGGTTTCTTTAAAAACCGGCGCCCCGGAGCAGACCCCGCAGCGGGGGGCCATTAATTCCGCCGGGTTTAAGAGCTTGCCGCAGGATTCGCACTGATCCCCCCGGGCGCCCTCATAGCCGCAGGAGGGGCAGGTTCCCCTCACGTAGCGGTCCGCCAGAAACCGGCTGCACCGGGGGCAAAAAAGCTGGCGCTCGGTTTTTTGGGCAATATAGCCCCCCTGATCCAGCCTGTTAAAAATGCGCTGGGTAATTTCGGTATGTTCGGGAATGCTGGTCCGGCCGAATTTGTCAAAGTTAATGTTAAACCAGCGGTAAATATTCCGGTGAACCTCGTAGTAGCGGTCGCAGAGTTCCCGGGGGCTTATCCCCTCCTCCAGGGCCTTGGTTTCGGTGGCGGTGCCGTATTCGTCGGTGCCGCAGATGTAAAGGGTTTCGTATCCCCGGAGGCGGCAGAACCGGGCAAAGACATCCGCCGAGAGAACCTGCAGCAGGTTGCCCAAATGGGGAACATTGTTCACATAGGGCAGGGCGGAGGTAATGAGTTTCTTTTTATTACCGGACTTTTCCATGGAGAAACTGTAAGGTTTCCGTTAAGAATTGTCAATCCTGACGCAGGTTATCCTAGGATTGAAAATTGCCGCCCTTCCTCCTTAAGGATTGATAGAGCCTCCGGTTTCCTATATACTTAAATTGTTTCCGGAAAGACTTGATAAATCCAACCGGAAATACAAAGTCCAAAAACCCAAACCTAAGGAGGGTTTATGTCTCAATTTAATCAGCAAAACAATCAACCGCCTTTCCCCTTCCGCTTGTCTCTGAATCCCAAACTCATTGTTCTGGTGGTTCTGATTTTGGCGGCGGGGGCTATTCTGCTCACCAGTTTTTTTATCGTGGACGGTATGGAACACGGGGTGGTCTTACGATTAGGAAAATACAGCCGGACCGTTCCGCCGGGGCTCAATTTTAAGCTGCCCCTGGGAATCGAGCAAAATATGAATGTGCCCACCGAAGTTATCCAAAATGTTGATTTTGGCTACGACCTGGGAACCTCCGGGGGCATCGGCCGCAATGCCCCGGTTCACCAGTCCTACTTTATGCTTACCGGGGATCTCAACATTGTGGATATTCAGTGGGCGGTGCAGTACCGCATTGTGGACCCCCAGGCATGGCTCTTTCATGTTGAAGATAACGAAAGTACCATCTCCGATATTTCCCACTCGGTAATCAACCTCCTGGTGGGGGACCGGCTTATCATGTCCATCATGTCGGGAGAGCGGACGGTTATCGAACAGCAAACCCAGGAAATGATGAACCAAATTCTTTCCCGCTACGATATGGGAATCAACGTAACCAAGGTTCAGCTTAAAAGCGTTATCCCCCCCAGGGGCGAAGTTCAGGACGCCTTTGAAGATGTCAACATAGCCGTACAGGATATGCAGCGCTACGTTAACGAGGGGCTGGAACAGTACAACCAGGAAATCCCCAGGGCCAGGGGCGAGGCGGCCCAGATGATTCAGGTGGCCCAGGGTTACGCCGCCGAGCGGGTCAACGAAGCCCGGGGGGATACGGCAAGGTTCAACGCCGTTTTGGAGGAGTACCGCAAGGCCCCGGCGGTTACCCGAAGCCGCCTTTATCTGGAAACCATGGAAGAGGTTCTGCGGAACGCCAAGGGTTCAACCCTTATTGACCGCAACCTGGATAACTTCCTGCCCCTGCAAAATCTCTCTTCCGGAGGCGCCAGATGAAAAAAGCAGTCGTTATTTTAACCGTTACCGGGATTGTTCTTATCTTAATTTTTGCCGCCGGCCCTTTTTACATTTTAACCGAAGGCGAAGTGGCGGTGATCACCCGGCTGGGCGCTATTGTAGGCACCGAAACCACCGCCGGGCTTAAATTTAAAGCCCCGGTGATCGACAAAGTTTATAAATATACAAAAAAACTTATCACCTGGGACGGAGAACCCCAGCGGATTCCCACCGCGGAGCAGCAGTATATTTTTGTAGACGCCACGGCCCGGTATAGGATCGTTGATCCGGAGGTTTTTTACAAAACCGTCATTTCTATTGATCTCATCGACGGAAAGATAAGCCCGATCATCGATGCCAGCATTAAGAGCATTATCACCGAAAATCTCCTGGAAGAGGCCGTCCGGAATTCTAACTACATGAACAATGTTCCCGTCTCCATCCTGCCGGAAATAAGCATTCCCACGGAGCTTTTGCCCGACGGCGCCATTCTTTTAGAGGAAATTGTGGCAGGGCCGGACCCGGTTCACAACAATATCGTCAAGGGCCGGACGGTGCTTTCGGAGGAAATGTATACCCGGGCCGCCCAGGCGGTTGCCCAGTTCGGCATTGTCCTGGAGGACATCATCATCCGGCAGATAAGGTACTCCGATGACCTAACCCAGAGCGTTTATAACCGGATGGTGGCGGAGCGCCATAAGGAGGCCGCCACCCGCAGGTCCACCGGCGAGGGAGGCAAGGCTGAATGGCTGGGAAAACTGGAAAATGAAAAGCGGACCATCCTTTCCCAGGCCTACTCCACCGCGGAGGAGATCCGGGGGCGGGCAGATGCGGAGGCGACGACCATCTACGCCGAGGCCGCCAACCGGGATCCGGAGTTTTACCGGTTTTGGCGTTCTATTGAATCCTACCGGAAAACCATTCCCGATTTGCCCTCGGTGCTTTCCACGGACATGGATTATTTCCGGTATCTCTACTCCATGAACCCCTAGGGGTCCGGGGCGGCCTTTCAAAACCGCCCCGGGGGCCTACTTAGCTTCGGTAACCTGGGCGGTATATCCCGCTCCGGTTACCGCTTCCACCAGTTTTTGGGGGTCCAGATCAACCCCTGCCGCGAGGGCAAACTTTTTTTTAAGTTTGACCTTGGCGGATTTAACCCCCTCTACCCCCTTGAGGGCCGAGGTAACCGCGGCGGCGCAGTGTTCACAGCTCATCCCTTCCACCGTTAACGAAACTTTTTTTGCCATTCAGACCTCACTTTGGGGCTCCTTTCAAGCCCCTTTTTTTAGGAGTGTAGGCCATAAGGGAGGATTTTTTCAAGGGTCCGAAAAAATTTAAAAAAATTCTTGTGTTACCGCCGGTTTATGGTATAATTGGCGATTATGCCGGAAGAAAATTTTGAAAAATTCATTATGAATCGCGGACGGAGGCTCTTCGGCCTCTGCCGGTTTGCGGTTGAACCGGATAACAAGGCCAGGCTCTTTAGCCGGAAATTCCTAGGCGCCCTCACCTTAGAGGCCACATGGATGGAAGAAACTCTGGACTACTATGGGTCCCAGCATAATGTTTACTGGTCCCGGTTCCGCAAGGTAATGGCGGCGGCCAAGATGTTCAGTTCCGTCAGTTACACCCTGTGCCATATTCTAAAGGCCCTCCCCAGCTATCACCTTCTGGATATTTCCCGGAATTTTGGCCAGGAGGGGGAGGCCGCGGGCAGCAGCCTGACCGGCGCCCTGGTGATCATTGCCCAGGAAATTCTTAAAGTGCAAACCGCCCCGGACCAGTCCGCCCTTCCCCGGGCGGAGGATTTTGAAGAGGCCACTTTTACGGGAAAGCTGGACCGGGACGTGATTACCCGGCCAAGCTCCGATCCAAACATAACCCTGATTTCTTTGGCAACCACCTTTTTAAACCAATCGGGAGATTTTGGGGCCCTGGTTACGGCGGAACGGAAACCCTCGGAATATCCCGGCTGTTTCCCCGACAAAATAAGCGAAGAAAAACTACGAACCTTTAAGGCCCAGTTTCATAATTTGCAGTCCAGTTACGACACCTATCTTTCCCAGACGGACCTGGAAAACGGCGATCAATCCATCCTGCCGCTCCGGGGGCATGTGAGCATCATTTATCACCTTCTGGAGGCCGCCGCGGGATTTTCCCACTACTACGAGCGGCACATAGTGGCCGTTAAAACCGGGGACGACTCGGAAGGTCCTTTCCTCCCCCTCTCCCGGGATCATCATCTGGCCCTCCTTTTTGATTTTTTCCTGGCTTTTGCGGGGTTCTATTTTTTGGCGACCAAACAGCTCTGCCGTAACCTGATTGCCGCGTATTCGGAAAAAGATGAAATTACCGTGGGGATTCCCCAGTACCGGGGTTTTCATGTCCGGCCCTCTACTTTTATCGCCTCCATTGTTGAGCACTATGGCAGCAAGGTAACCATGACCCTGAACGGAGAGGAGTATGATGCGGGCACCGCCTTTGACTTGTTCCGGGCTAATGAACAAATCAGCATGGCCAAGAAAGCCTACATCAAAGACCGGGCCGCCTCCGAGGGGATTCTCGCCAACCTAGGCGGCATCGACCAAAAATATTGGCCGGGGCAGGTTCAGCTTTTAATTCTTAAACTGATGGATGAAAATGTCATTAACCTCTCGTCCGGAAAGAGCCTTTCCCTGGAGGGGGTTCTTCCCAAGCCGGAGGAGGACCCCTATGACTATTTTCAGAGGGTCATTACCCGGTTTATGAATTTTGCCAAAATTGATATTAATCAGCAGGACCTGAGGGTAACCTTTGCGGGGGATAAGCGGGTGTTAAGGGACATCAAGGCCCTGGCCGAGGCGGGGTACGGCGAAGACCGCAACGGCAATAACACCCACCTCCCGGCCCAGTTGACCTACCTAAAGCGGAATCATTAAAACCGGCTTTCCTCCAGCAGGCTTGCCAGGCGGCGGTAGGCCCCGTTGACTCTTTCCTGGGCGCTGCCGGGGATGCCCGGTTCCAGCATATCCGCAAGAATTTCCAAACTGGCAAGGCTGTTTTCAATGCTCTGAAAGTAGTTGCGCTCCAGGCGGAAAAAAAACTGAACCTTTCCGCCCCCCGGCGCCGAAGGTTCCCCCCCGGAGTTTTCCAAGGCCAGGAAACCCAGGGTGGAGCCCTCCCGGCCTTTTTTCCCCATGGGGGCCATCTTTAACAGATCATCCAGGTAGCCGCAGAGTTCCAGAATTCGGCCGGGGACGGAAAAACTCCGCCGGGGAGGCAGGCCGACAAGACGGTCCCGCTCGGGATCGATGAGGGCCGCCGCCTGGAGAATCCGGGGAATCTTAAAGCCCTCCAGAAATTGGTAACCCTTGTAGATAACCGTTCCCCGGAGCTTTTGAATCCGGTCCGCCTCAAAGGAGGGCAGCTCTTTGATGGTTTCTTTCAGCACATCCCAGGGCAAAAGGG
The DNA here is from genome assembly GCA_031273605.1 of Spirochaetales bacterium. Taxonomy (GTDB): domain Bacteria; phylum Spirochaetota; class Spirochaetia; order UBA9216; family UBA9216; genus JAISRN01. The sequence continues at coordinate 8,900 of JAISRN010000085.1, forward strand.
CAATCTTTTTTTTGGTTTTGTGGGGCCTAAGCTCAAAGGTAAACCGCCCCAGCTTGAGGGACCAGTTGGTATCCCGGCGGGCCTCCTCTTTGGCGGAACGGCGGCCGGAGCCGGAAGCGGGGGCGGCGGGGCGGGTTTCTAAAAAGGTTTCCGCCATTTCCGGGGAGATGCGCTTAATCATGGCTTTGGAAAGGGGGGACACCGACCGGGCGAAGGTTTGGGAGGTTCGCACCACCTCGCCGGCCACCAGGTAGGGGGGGTTGGTTCTGAACATAACCGAGCCGGGGTGAATCCGGATTTTTTCCGCCGTAAGGCTTCTGAACACCCCCGACCCGGTGGAAGCGCAGACAAACTGAATAAGCCCCCGGGAAACAGCGCAGAGGTAATCTTCCACCGCCCCCCCGGAACCCACGGGAACCCCTATTTCCGAAACAATTTCTTCAAGCTGGGAGGTGATGTTTAATAATTCATTCATAATCTTAACATCCAAAAAATAGGAAGTGCAAAATTTTTCTTTATTTTCTGTTTGCACAAATTTTTGGAGGAGCTTGATGTACGAAACAAAATCCCCCTGATCGTCCCTAAAACTGTGATGGGCCTTTCGGGCGGGCATCTCCTGGCCCGGAGGAATAAGAAAGGGAGTATGGGTGGATAAAAACGCGGCGGCAATAATGGTTTCCCGGATAACCCCGGGGTAGTGGTAAATGGCTTCTACAATCATCCGGGAGTGCCGGGGAAGAAGGGGGAACCGGGCCATCATGGCGCCGATTTCGGTAAGGCTCCCTTCGGGGGTCAGGGCATTGAGGAGGAGCAGGGTTTCCACCGCCCCCAGGATTCCCTGTTTGCCCGGGGGGGAGATAAAATCAAAGGACTCAAAATCCCTGATTCCCAGTTCCGCCATTCTAAGCACCACCTCCGATAGATCGGTACGGTAGATCTCTTCTTTAGTAAAAAGGGGAAGCTTTTCAAAATCCTTAAGGCTGCAAAGGCGGTAACAGGTTCCCCCCTGGGTTCGTCCCGCCCGGCCTTTACGCTGATTGGCCGAGGCCTTGGAAATGCCCAGTTCCAGGAGGGAGGAGGTAAAGGTCCGGGGATTGTAATGGTTGAGCTTGGCCAGGCCGGAATCAATCACCACGGTGATGCCGTTAATGGTAACCGAGGTTTCGGCAATATTGGTGGCGGCCACAATTTTAACCCTGCCCTTTGGGGTGGGGATAAAAACCTTTTCCTGTTCCTCCTTGGACAGCCGTCCGTAGAGGGGCAGGAGAAGCAGCTTTTTCCGCCAGGGCAGCCGGTCCAGCATAGACAGAAGATCGTTAATGTCCCGCTCCCCGGGGAGAAAAACCAGGATGTCCCCTCCCCCTTCTTCAGGGGAATCTTCCATCAGCCTTTTGATGATGTCTAAAATTTTATCTAAAAGAAAATCCCTTCCGTCTTCCGGCAGGGGATCGTAAATCACCTGAACCGGAAAAATATGGGTGTCAATGTGAACCACCGGGCAGGAGTTAAAGTACTCAGAAAAAACATTGGTGTTAATGGTGGCCGAAGAAATAATGACTTTAAAATCCGGCCTTATGGCCAGGATGGTTTTTAAGAGCCCCAGAATAAAATCAATGTTAAGGCTCCGTTCATGAGCCTCGTCTACCATAAGCACCGAATACTGACTAAGCCGGGTGTCGTGTTTAAGTTCCTGCAGGAGAATCCCGTCGGTCATAATTTTGATCCGGGTTTCCGGCAGGGTCTTGTCCAGAAAACGCATTTTGTAGCCCAGGAATCCCGGAATAGGCATATTTAACTGCCGGGCAATATAATCGCACACCGAAAGGGCCGCAATCCGCCTGGGCTGGGTTATTCCGATGACCCCCTGCCGGCTGTAACCCGCCTCGTGGAGGATGAGGGGAATCTGGGTGGTTTTTCCCGAACCGGTGGGACTCTCCACCACGATAACCTGGTTTTCCTCCAGGGCGTCCAAAATCCGCTGTTTGTGGGTATAAACCGGCAGTTCCGCGGGGTTCACTTCCCCGGCCTTTAGCATTTGAGAAGGTTTACCGAAGCCTTAACCACCCCGGCCCTCCCTTCCAAATCAATCACCACATGCCAGGCATCGGGCTTATACACCCGGAACTCTATTGTCGAGGCAGGATAAACGCCGCCGAAAAAATCACAGGTTTTACCCCTTTGAAATTTAGCATAGTTAAAGGTATCCATAAGTTTAATAGACGCCTCATGATCCACGGTTACCTGAACAATCTGGTCTTTGTCCGCTTTTACTTGATAATGTAGGTATTGCATAAAAATTAGCAACAACCTTGGTAGCTGAAATTCATATCCTATAATTATGAACAAAAGAAGATAATTTGTCCAGTGGTCTTCCCAGGCCCTCGCCCTATTTTGCCATTTGTTGTAAACTAAGATATGAAACGATACTCCCTCCCCAGGCGGCTCGCCGGGACGCTGCTTGTTCTCCTGGCGGGCTGCGCCGCCAAACCGGCCCCCCCGCTTCCCCCCCCGGCCCCGGCCCCGGCGCCGGCGCCTCCGGTCCTGGCCCAGGCCCCGGTCCGCCTGCCCCGGCCGCCCCGCTACCGGGTGGAGCCCCAGGGCCTTTATGAATCCCCCGGCGCCTTTACCCGGCTTTCCTACCAAAGCCCGGAGGAATTCCCGGAGGACCCCCGGTTTCCCTCCGGGGGCCGGCTGGTCCTAATCATAGGACGGAGGGAGGCCCGGAACGCCATTTCCCGCTGGTTTACCTTTACCCTTTTGGAGGGGGACAATCAGATTTTCCGCCGCCGGGGACAGGAAGATATCCCCTATGTTCCGGGAAACGACGAGCTTTACTGGAACAATCTTGAATTTGATATTAACACAACTTGGCAGAGCCCCTTGACCTTTCGGATTGAGGACAGCTTTTTAAACCAGACCTATGTTTTTCTCATTATCCGGGATCAAGATGAGCCCTGAATCCTTTCCGGCTTTCGGCAGCTTTCAACCGGGCCCTTTAAGCGCCGCCAAGCGGGCCCCGGAGATTCCCGGCTTTGCCGCCCTAAGGCGCTACGTTTTTTACGATGCCGGGCAAAGGCTTTGCCGGCGGCGGGACGGGGACCCCCTGCTGACCCCGGAGGAAGCCGGGCAGTTGGGCTTTACCCCCACGGGACAGGAGCTTTTCCTCGGCCTCTGGGGGCCCCACCCGGTTTTTGCCCTGGAAACGGACCGGGAGCTCCCCGGCGGCTTTGAATGGGCTTCCCTGCGATCCTACTTTGACCACTTTGCCCCCGGCCTGCCCGAAGTCCTGGCCCGGGGCCGCCACCTCTTATCCTGGCTTCCCCGGGCCCGTTTCTGCGGCGGCTGCGGCGGTCCCCTGGAAAGGGATACCGAAGAAATGGCCCTGTTCTGTCCCCGGTGTTCCCTGAAATTTTACCCCCAGATTACCCCGGCGGCAATTACCCTGGTTACCCGGAATGATCGGATCCTCCTGGCCCGGAACCGCAGTTTTGCCCGGAATATGTACAGCCTCATCGCCGGTTTTGTGGAGCCCGGAGAAACCCCGGAGCAGACGGTGAGCCGGGAAATTCGGGAGGAGGCGGGGGTGGAAGTTCAGGATATCCGCTTTTACAAGGGCCAACCCTGGCCTTTCCCCGCCAGCCTCATGCTGGGCTTTTCCGCCCGGTGGAAGTCCGGAACCCCCCGGCCCGACGGTCAGGAGATCCTGGATGTCCGGTGGTTCCGCCGGGAGGAGCTGCCGGAAATTCCCGGCCGGGGCAGCATTTCCCGGGAGCTTATTGACCTTTACCTGGAAGACCGTCTGGACACCTAAGAATTTTTAACCACGGACAAGAGTACGAAATGAAGAATAGAAACCGCGAAAGGCGCGAAAATAGATCTAAATTTAACCCATAATTCAGAATGAAGACTAAGAAATTTTCCCCCGTGAACTCCGCGGGCTCCGTGAGGGATACGGAGGAGCCTTTCCCAAGTTAAGATCAACCTCCGACAGGATCGCGGACCGCACTGACCATGGGGAAAAAGTGGTATTTTCACCAATTGCTTAAGAAGGAAATACGCCTCTAAAATCCGTTAAACAGGGTGATCTGCGGTTTTTTCCATACCCGCTCCTTACGCTCATTTTTTCCCATTAAGCGCCGCGATCATTCCATAATTTGCGTTAATTCGCGTCCTTTCGCGGACTCTTTTGTTTATATGCGCTGGCCCTGCTGGAAAGAACCTGCTGGAAAGCCCCTTGACAACTTGTTATTATTGAACATACTGTAATATTGCTCATACTATTATAAAAAACATAACAATCTTGCGATAGGCGGACCCCTGCCCCGGAGAGCGGGACACCCTGCGTTAGGAGGATTTTTTATGAAGAAGGTTTTAAAAAACTGGCATTTTTTACCGTTTTTGGTTCTTGCGCTGGCCGGGTGTTCCACCACTACATCCGGCGTTTCCGGGGTTTCCGGCGGGTTGGCCCTTGATACTGCGATTGAACAAGCCGCGGCCCGTATGGAAAATGCCTTTGAAGCGGGAACCGAAATTGCCCTTGTGAGCGTTTCCTCTCCCTCGACACAGTTTTCCGAATATGTTTTGACCTATTTGGAAACCGTTTTGGTTAATAATGGGAAATTGGCGGTGGTAGACCGGTCAAACCTGGATCGGATTCGGGAAGAACAGGGTTTTCAATCCTCCGGCGAAGTAAGCGATGCATCGGCAAAAGCCATCGGTCAATTGTTGGGCGCCGGGGCGATTGTAACCGGCGGTTTGGTGAATCTGGGGGACGAATACCGGCTTAATCTCAAAGCGATAAATGTGGTAACCGCCAGGATAGCGGCCTCGTATGCGGGGGATATAGCCGGCAGCCCCAGAATACTAACGCTGCTCGCCTCCGGAGGCGCCGCCGTTTCCGGAGGAGCCGTGGCGGCGCCGTCGGTCCGGAATACCCCAACTCCGGCGGCAGCGCCTCCTGTCCCGAACACCCCAACTCCGGCGGCGGCGCCTCCCGCCCGGAACACCCCAACTCCGGCGACGCCTCCCGCCCGGGCGGTGGAATATGCCATCGGCGATACCGGCCCCGGGGGCGGGAAAATTTTCTATGTGAGCCCCGCGGGCTTTCAGTCAAACGGCGTAACCTGCCACTACCTGGAAGCGGCGCCGGAGGATATTGGACCCCTTAAGTGGCAATCTGTAAACATCCAGGTTGGCACAACAAGAAGCGGCATCGGAATGGGCGCGGCAAACACCGCCGCGATACTGGCAGCGGACCCCAACGCCGCCGCGGCAAGAACCTGCGATATGTACCGCACCGGAGGCAAAGACGACTGGTTCCTCCCCAGCAGGGATGAACTGACCGAGATGTACTGGCAAAAAGCGATCATAGGGGGTTTTGGTACCGGCTACTACTGGTCTTCATTGGAGTACAATTATAGTAACGCGTGGGCTCAGTCGTTCAGCAATGGCGACCAAAGCGACCAGGGCAAGATGTACCAGTTCTCGGTCCGGTCCGTCCGGGCTTTTTAGCCTTTGACCCGTACAGGGGCTGTTCGAAAAATACTTTCCGGGCAGCCCCCATTCCATTGAAAAATTCAAGAAATTTATCAAAAATGTTGACAATTGCAGGACGATATAATAACATCTATAATTATAGAGAGGTAAGTTATGAAATTTATTTCTGTAAGAGACTTTAAAAATTCTTCTGCCACTATTTGGCAAGAACTACCGGAAGAACGGGAAATGGTTATTACAAACAATGGTAAACCTATTGCCCTATTAACACCATTGAGTGATAAAACACTGGAAGACACCCTTTCGGCAGTACGAAGGGCAAGGGCAATAAACGCCGTTAAACTAATACAGCAACAATCTGTAGAAAATGGCACGGATAAAATGACATTGGAAGAGATCAATTATGAAATAAAAATGGCAAGAAAAGAACGGAAAAAATGAAAATTGTATTGGATACCAACGTGTTAGTTTCCGCACTATTAAATTCCTACGGGGTTCCGGCCCAAATATTGGGCTTTGTTTTAAATGGTACAATAAAAATAGTATATGACAATAGGATACTGGAAGAATATAAAGATGTACTCAATAGAAAAAAATTAAATATAAATTCAGAATTAATAAATTTTATAATTGATTTCATAAATAATGAAGGTGAATATAAAATCGCGGAACCTCAAAGTATAAAGTTAAAAGATGAGGACGATCAAATGTTTTATGAAGTATATAGGAGCGGAGAAATTGACTATTTAATAACAGGAAACATAAAGGATTTTCCAAAAGAAAAAAACATAGTAACGCCAAGAGAATATATAGAATTAAA
>JAISRN010000172.1 GCA_031273605.1 Spirochaetales bacterium
CCGTTCCCCACAAAAGCCACCCCGCCCCCGGATACCTGTCCCGAAGTGGAGGTTACAACCTGGTTCCCCGTAACAAGGCCCCCCTCCATGGTGAACTGCCCCCCGCCGCCAACATAAACGCCGCCACCCCGGACGCTCCCTAAACGCTCGGCCTTATTGTCCCGAACTTCGCCGCCCTTCATAAGAAAGCGCCCGTTTCCGACTACCCCCACGCCGCCGCCCCCCGCCTCGTCGTACTGGACAAGCCGTTCATTTTGGCTGATATGGCTCCCGGGATTCATGATCAGGGTTCCGAAACAGAGGGCCCCTCCCCCCGGAAAATTGCCGGAGTCCCCGTTCCGGTTATTTTGAAGCCCGGCGCCGCTATGCAGAATAAGGGTACCGTTAATGGTTACCAGGGGGCCGACGGCGGTCACCCCGGCCTGTTTATTCCCGTCTATCACCAGGTTTTGACTATGGGAACCCCCCAAAATCAGGGCAGCCCCGGGGGATACCTCAAACAGGGGACCGCTCAACCCCGCCTGCCGGGTGATGGTTGTGCTTTGAGGGGCGGCAAGGGTTATGGTTTTTCCCGGAGGAACCACAATGCCAGGTCCCGTGGCGGGCATATCCCCGGACAGCAGAATGACCGTTCCGTCCGGGGCCGTTTGAACAAGGTGGTTCAACTCCGCCCAAGTGGCCGCGGCGGCGGAGGCGGCATAAAACTCAAAGAGTTCTTTTAAAGAAGCGTTATACGGGGAACAAGCGGAGGCGATAAAAGCTATTAATACGGCCCAGGAGGGTCTGTTTTTCATTTCTTTTACAATTCTCTTTCTTTACAGTTAATTGAGATGGTTTTAGATAGAAACATCCTCATTTTACCCAAAAACCGATAAAAAACAAGGTCAAAATCGCTGCCCTCCTCCTGTTGGAAGAACCGGGCAAACATACTATAATGGCTTTAGAGGAAATAATGGCTAAAAAGAACCATAGCATTCTCCTGTTGGGGGCCAGAATAAACAACTCCGAAACCCTAAGCATCATCCGGAATGCCCTAACCTTAACTCTGCCTGTGGTTATTGCCGGCGCGGGGGCGGTTTTAATTAATAATTTCCCGATTAGGGCTTATCAAAACTTTATGGGCATCCTGTTCGGAGACAACTGGCGCAGCTTTGGCGGCCTGGTTTGGAACGGCACTCTGGCGGTCCTGTCTCCCATCATGGTTTTTACCATCGGATACAATATTGCCGAAAGGCATAATCTTAAAAACCCCGACAATACCGTTCATCCTATTATCGGCGGCTGTTTATCTTTCTGCACCCTTTTTAGCCTTATGGAAGCCTCGCCCCTGGACTGGGCTATCCCTTATAACTGGCTGGGGGTAAACGGTCTTTTTTTGGCCATCATTGTAGGGCTGCTTTCTTCCCGGCTCTTTCTCTTCCTCTGCAAGTTCCCCCGCCTTAGGATTCAATTTTTTTCCGAGGATTCCGGAACCGCCCTGTTTCATGTTTTTGCCGCCCTAATTCCCGCCGTCCTTACCCTGGTGATCTTTGTCTTAATTAAGGGCTGCATTGCCCTCCTGGGGATTGCCGATATTCATGCCATGATTTATGACCTTATGACCAAACCCTTAAAGGGAATGGGGAACAACCTGGGAACGGCTTTGATCTTTAATTTTTTCAGGCATTTCCTCTGGTTCCTGGGGATCCACGGATCCAACGCCCTGGAACCCATTGTTACGGAACTCTACACTTCCGCCCAGCAGATTAACGCCCTGGCTTTAGAAATGGGCCAGGAAGCGCCCTACATTTTTACCAAAACTTTTTTTGATACCTACATCTCCATGGGGGGTTCCGGCAACACCCTTTCCCTCTTAATTGCCCTGTTCCTGATTCGCAAAAAAGGAGGAATGAAAAGCATCGCCAAAATATCCCTGGTTCCGGCGGTGTTTAACATCAACGAAACCCTCATGTTCGGTCTGCCCGTGGTGCTTAATCCGGTTTACTTTGTCCCCTTTGTGATCCTGCCCATGATCCTTACCGCAACCTCCTGGGGGGCCGCCGTCCTGGGCTTTCTGCCGATTACCGCCGCCGATGTCTCCTGGACCACCCCGGTTTTTATCTCCGGCTGGGTGGCCTCAAATTCCCTGGCCGGAAGTTTTATGCAGCTTTTTAATCTTATTTTGGGGGTTCTTGTTTACCTTCCCTTTGTCCGGATGGGGGACAGGCTCAGACGCCTGCGTTTTGAATCTACCTACAGCGAACTGCTCAAACTGGGCACCGGCGACGCCTTTGAAACCATAAAAAACCAGCCCGGCGAAGTGGGGGCCATTTCCCGGATGCTGGCTAACGACCTGTTTGCCTCCATCAAAATGAATGAACATCTCCTGCTAACCAACACATCGGGCATTATCTTTATGCTTGACATTCAGTTAACCTTTATCCTTGGCAGTGAACAAACCGTCAGCTTTGCCGGTTATAAAGATATGCGGCAGATGATTGGCCGCCCCTTTTCCGAACTTTTCAGCCCGATCATGCCCCAGGACTGGATAGAAGAAACCTCCAAACGCTGTCTGGAGGTGATCGAAACAAATAACAGCCAAAACTACGAAGAAGAGATCCGGGTAAAAGCGGGATCCGATATGGTTTTTCAGATAAGCCTTAACCCTGCGGAAGAAAAAGGGGGAATCTGCCGGGGCGTGGTAGTGGCCCTGGTGGACGTAACCGAGTTGTATCATGCCCAGCAGGAAGCGGAAAAAGCCAGCGCGGCCAAAACCTCTTTTCTTGCCAACATGAGCCATGAAATGCGGACCCCCATGAACGCCATTATCGGCATGACAAATATTGCCAAGGCTTCTTCCTCTCTGGAGCAAAAAAACTATTGCCTTAATAAAATAAGCGAAGCCTCATCTCACCTATTGGGCGTCATTAATGACATTCTGGATATGTCTAAAATCGAAGCCAACAAGATGGAACTTTCGCCGGTAAACTTTTCGTTTCTAAAAATGATTCAAAAAGCCGCCAACGTGATCAATTACCTAATCGAACAAAAACATCAGCAGTTTACCCTTTCCCTGGACGACCGAATCCCCCCCTATCTGGAAGGGGACGACCAGCGGCTAACCCAGATCATTGCCAACCTTCTCACCAATGCGGTTAAATTTACCCCGGCACAGGGCTCCATCAGCCTAAAAACCACCTGGCTTCCGGCCCTCCCGGATAATCCCTCCGCCAAGCCAAAGGGCAAAGATTCCCCCCGGAACAACCAAGAGGACAGCCCCCCCTGCGCCATTCAGGTCGACGTAAGCGACACCGGAATAGGCATAAACGGGGAGCAGCTCACCCGGCTATTCTCCACCTTTGAGCAGGCCGATTCAGGAACCTCCCGCAAATACGGCGGAACCGGCCTGGGGCTGGCCATTTCCAAGCAGCTCGTGGAAATGATGGGGGGCCGCATCTGGGCCGTTTCGGAATTGGGAAAGGGCGCCACCTTTTCTTTCATCGTTCCCATAAAACAGGGCTATGCCGAAGAAGAAGCAACCTCCGAAAGCGCGGCTTTCCGCGCCGGCGGCGAAACCGGGCAGGGGGAGGATTTTTCCGGCTGCCGCCTGCTCCTCGCGGAGGATGTGGAAATTAACCGAGAAATTGTTATCACCCTTCTTGAACCATCGGGAATCGCCATCGACTGCGCCGTTAACGGAGACGAGGCTGTCAAAATGTTCTCCGCCGATCCGGGCCGCTACGATCTTATTTTTATGGATGTCCAAATGCCGGTTATGGACGGGTACGAGGCTACCCGGCTGATCCGCGGGTTTCCGGCGCAGGAGGCCCAAAAGGTACCCATCGTGGCCATGACCGCCAATGTATTTAAAGAAGATATCGTTAAATGTTTAGCCTCCGGCATGAACGACCACCTGGCCAAACCCCTGTCGGAGGAAGATCTCTTCGCCAAGCTGCAGTTCTATCTTTCCCCCAAAAAGAAACCCGCCGAACCAACCGGACCTTAGCCGTCCCATTTCACTGAAATTTAGTTTAAAGAATGAGAAAACTGATGCCGGTGTATAAGGTTCCCCTTGACATCAAGACCCGACTAATTTACTATTAAAAAGTAAATTTGGCGGAGGACACGGACCTTTCCAGAAGTACCGCGGAACGGTGGCTATCGATTCTGGTTAGTTCCAATATCATCTATTTATTAAAACCGTTTTCCGTAAATATTGGAAAACGGGAAATCAAGGCGCCGAAGCTCTATTTTCTTGATACCGGCCTGGCGGCCTATCTTATCGGCTGGGATACCCCCGAAGTGCTCAGGAACGGCGCTATGGGGGGCGCCTTTTTTGAAACCTTTATCATCGCGGAGTTATTAAAAAGTTACCTGAACGCCGGTTTGGAGCCTCCGTTCTATTATTACCGCGATAAGGAACAGCGGGAAATCGACCTCCTCATTTTGAGAAACGGCTTGCTCCATCCCCTGGAAATAAAGATGACCGCCAACCCCGGAAAAAATCACCTCAGGGCCTTTTCCGTACTGGACCGCCTTGCCCCGCCCTA
>JAISRN010000117.1 GCA_031273605.1 Spirochaetales bacterium
GGGAGGACCCCCGGTATATTGTTTCCCTGGGGGAATACGACATTTCCGGCGGAGAGATCAAAGTTTGGATACCCTACCTGTTGAGGGAAGACCCCGATGACCCCCAACGAAGGGTTGCCCTTCCTGTAGCGGGAGCATCAGGGATTGAGCCCTTTACCATTGGGAGGCTGGATTCAATCCGCGTGGGGAGCCCGGGAGGGCCGGAACCGGCGAACCTACCGGAAGACGGGGAAGGGGCAGTGGAGCCTCCGGCCCGGATTACCCTAAGCCGGATTGAGTTTGGGCAGCCTGCGGGGCAGAAGCATTACTGGGCCAACAGGGAACAGTGGGGAACCACTGTGGAAATAGAAAAAGGGAGAAGTTTGGCTCTGGGGGCGGACAGGGAGGAGGGGTATCCCCTGGATTTAGCGGCGCTGACTGAGGAGCAAAAGGAAGACATTGTAATGACTGACTGGAATTTCTTTACAACAGTATCTTCCGGCCCTAGTGACGGACCTCGATTTTATCCTGATCATGAATACTGGTATTGGGACGATGGTTTTAAGATAACTGATCCCGATTATGGCAGAACCATAGGAATATGGCGTCTCAACGGCAACGACATCGAAGTCAAATTGACCCACCATGAGATGAAAACCTATGATGGGGAGGGCTCACTTTTGAAAACCACCCTGGTAGAGATAGAGGGGACAGATTGGGAGACGGTGGGTAGCTTGGAATCGATCCGGATTCGGGTGCTGGTCGATGACGAAGGGAAATGGCTTCATTCCGGGAGGATCACCCTTAAGCACCATAGAGATGGGGTTTTGTTCGACAAAGAGGCGGACTACTGGTCGATGGGCGGCATCCTTATGCACTAAAGAATAATTTTGAGGCAATTCGGACCCTTGACTTTTTTTCGTCATTTGCGTAGTATGGTTCCGCTGAGGGGTCCCTTCGTCTAACGGTCAGGACAGGAGATTCTCATTCTTCAAATAGGGGTTCGATTCCCCTAGGGACTAAGACCACAGTAAAATCCCAGGCGCCGCCTGGGAGGCCCCGGAAGAGGGGGTGCGTTTTTTTGAATAAAAATGTATAAATATGCAATAATGTTGTATATTTATGCAAAAAAGGAGACTAAAAAACACCACGGAAATGAACGGCGAAAAGGCTTTTCTCCTCACCGAAGACGGGACGGTTTTTCCCGGCCGCAGTTTTGGCGCCCCCGCCCCCCGGGCGGAGGAACTGGAAAATCCGGAATTCCGCCGGACCCTCATCGGGGAGAACCGGGCGGCGGGGGAGGTTATGTTCAACACCGCCATGTGCGGCTACTACGAGGCCCTCACCGATCCCTCCTACACCGGCCAGATCATCACCCTCACCTATCCCCTGGCGGGCAACTACGGCTGCCGGGAAGACTGGTCGGAAACCCTCACCCCGGCCCGCCGGCCCGGCCGTTTGGTAAAATCCGCCGGCCTGGTGGTTCGCAGCCTCTACGACGGGTGGGTACCTCCGGGGCGGATCACCCTTTCCCGGTTTCTCGCTGAAAACGGCGTCCCCGGCCTCACCGAGGCGGATACCCGGGCCCTCACCCTCAAGATCAGGGAGGAAGGGATGCCCCGGGGCCTCCTCCTGCGGCCCTCCCGGCCCGGGGAAAACCTGGGGGAAGGGGAAAAGGCCCTGGCCCTGGACTTTTTGCGGGCCTTCCCCCTTATGTCCGGGCGGAGCCTGGCGCCTTCCCAAGCCGTCGGGGAGGCGGTGGACTACCCGTCCCAGGGCGGCCCCCGGCTGGTTCTGGTGGACTGCGGCCTCAAGGAGAACATCCTTCGCCGGCTTCTGGAGTCAGGCTGCGGTGTCTCCGTCCTTCCGCCGGGGGCCGGAGCGGCGGAGATTCTTGCCCATAAGCCCCAGGGGGTTTTCTTTTCCAACGGCCCCGGAGACCCGGCGGCGCTCACCGGCCTTATCAAAACCGCCGCGGACCTCCTGGGCCGGATACCCCTTTTCGGCGTCTGCCTGGGGCATCAGATTTTAGCCCTGGCCGCCGGGGGCCGGACGGAAAAAATGAAATTCGGCCACCACGGAGTCAACAACCCGGTTCGGGAGGAATCCACCGGAAGGGTCTACGTAACCAGCCAGAATCACGGCTTTATGACCGCCGCCGAAGGGCTGCCCCCGGACACCCGGATTTGGTTCCGCAACGCCAACGACAAAACCGTGGAGGGGCTGCGGAATCCCCGGCTCCGGTTCGCCTGCATTCAGTTTCATCCTGAAGCCGCCCCGGGTCCCCGGGATACCTACTGGATATTTCAGGAATTTCTATCCATGGCGCAGGAAGGTAAACCCTCCGCCGGGGAGGCCTGTCATGCCTCTTAGAAAGGACTTAAAGAGCGTTCTCATCATCGGGTCCGGCCCCATCGTTATCGGCCAGGCCTGCGAATTCGACTATTCCGGAGTGCAGGCCGTCAAGGCCCTCAAGGAAGAAGGGCTCCGGGTCATCCTGGTCAACCCCAACCCCGCCACGGTTATGACCACCCCCGGCCTGGCGGATGCCATTTACATGGACCCCCTGGAAACCCTCTACCTGGAGCAGATCATCCGCCGGGAAAAACCCGGCGCCCTCCTGCCTACCATGGGGGGGCAAACCGCCCTCAACCTGGCGCTGGACCTTGACCGGGAAGGGATTTTAGCCCGCCACGGCATTGAGGTGATTGGCGCGGGAATTCAGTCCATCCGGCTGGCGGAAGACCGGGGGCTCTTTAAGGAGCTTTGTCAGCGGGAGGGCCTGGATGTTCCCCGGTCGGCGGTGGCCGGCGATATGGCCGGAGCGGAAAGAATCAAAAATGAAATCGGCCTGCCGGTGATCATCCGCCCTTCCTACACCCTGGGGGGAAAGGGGGGGAGCATCGCCGCCACGGAAGAGGAGTTCCGCCTGCTCATGCCCAGGGCTCTGCGGGAAAGCCCCGCGGGGGAGGCCCTGATTGAGGAGTCCCTTTTGGGGTGGAAGGAATTTGAACTGGAGGTTATGCGGGACCGGGGGGATAACGCGGTGGTCATCTGCTCCATCGAAAACATCGATCCCATGGGGGTCCATACCGGGGACAGCATCACCGTGGCCCCCATTCAAACCCTTTCCGACCGGGAGTACCAGCCCATGCGGGATCAGGCCATCCGGATTCTCCGGGCCGTAGGGGTGGACTGCGGCGGCTCAAACGTTCAGTTTGCCCTTAACCCCGCCACCGGACGGATGGTGATTATTGAAATGAATCCCCGGGTCTCCCGGTCCTCCGCCCTGGCTTCCAAGGCCACCGGTTTTCCCATTGCCCGGTGTTCGGCGAAACTGGCGGTGGGCTACACCCTGGATGAGATCATCAACGAGATTACCGGAAAAACCGCCAGTTGCTTTGAACCAGCCCTGGATTACTGCGCGGTCAAGATGCCCCGCTTCGAGCTGGAAAAGTTCCCCCAGGGCTACGGAGAACTGAGCACCCAAATGAAATCCGTGGGGGAATCCCTTGCCTTAGGCCGGACCTTCCCCGAGGCCCTTAACAAAGCCATCCGGGCGGCGGAGATGGGGGCCGAGGGTTTGGAAGAGCTGCCCCCCTCCCGGCTGGGCGACCCGGACCTGGCCCTGGACACCCGGCACCCCTTGAGAATCTTTGCCCTCTACGGGGCCCTCAAAAAACAGGGCCGTCCGGGGGTTCCGGAGTTGAGTCGGCGTACCGGTTACGACCCCTGGGTTCTGGAGGAACTGCTCCGCCAGATTGAACTGGAAGCCCGGCTTGCCCCTCCGGGGGAAGGCCCCGCCCCGCTGGACCGGGAGCTCATTCTGGAGGCCAAGCGGCTGGGCTTATCGGATTCCCGGCTGGCCGCTTTGCTGGGCCGCCCCGCCGGGGAGATTGCCCGGTTTCGGGAAGAGAAGGGGATTCTCAGCGTCTATCATTTTGTGGATACCTGCGCGGGGGAATTCTCCGCCCGGACTCCCTATTTTTATTCCACCTACGGCGAGATTGACGAGGGGGAACCCCTGGGGGATCAGGGGGCGCTCATCCTAGGTTCGGGGCCCAACCGCATCGGCCAGGGCCTGGAATTTGACACCTGCTGTACCCTGGCTTCCCTGGCCTTCCGCCGCCGGGGGGTCAAAACCATCCTGGTCAATTCCAACCCCGAAACGGTGTCCACCGATTTTAATGTTTCCGACCGGCTTTACATTGAGCCGGTGGACCTGGAACACGTGAGGGACATCATCCGCAAGGAAGGGGTTCGAAAGGTGGTGGTGCAGATGGGAGGGCAGCTTCCCCTAAACATTGCCCGGCAGTTGGAAGAGGGGGGGGCGGAGATTCTGGGGACCGGGGTCTCCTCGATCTTTGACGTGGAGGACCGGAGCCTCTTTAGCCGGCTGTTGAAGCGCCTCAACCTAAGGCAGCCGGACAACCGGATGGCCTTTGATTCCGGAAACCTAAGCGCCCTGGCGGAAGACCTGGGCTATCCCATCCTTCTGCGGCCCTCCTTTGTCCTGGGGGGGCGCAGCATGTTTGTGGCCTACAAGCCGGAAGACATTAACACCTTTTTGGCCACCGGCATCAAGGCGGGCCCCGGCCGCCCCATCCTGGTGGACCGCTTTCTGGAAGACGCCTTCGAGTACGATCTGGACGCCATCAGCGACGGCGAAAATGTCTACATCGGGGGAATCATGGAGCATATCGAAGCCGCGGGGGTTCATTCCGGAGATTCCGCCTGCGTTTTCCCTCCCTACAAGTGCCGCCCGGAGATCCAGGAGGAGATGGAACAGGCGGCGGTTCTCCTTGCCAGGGAACTGGGAATTCGGGGGTTTATCAATATTCAGTTTGCGGTGAAGGACGGGCGGCTTTACATCCTGGAGGTAAACCCCCGGGCTTCCCGGACTATTCCCTTCATTTCTAAAACCTCCGGGGTTAACCTCATTGATAAGGTGGTTCAGATCTGGACTAACCGGAATCTGGAAGAGCAGGGGCTCACCCAAAAGGGCTTCGGCAGGGGCCGCTGCGTGGTGGGCTGGGCGGTAAAGGAGGCGGTCTTTTCCTTTGACCGCTTTACCGGGATGGACCCGGTGCTGGGCCCGGAAATGAAATCCACCGGCGAGGTTATCGGCATCGGGGGCAGTTTTGGGGAGGCTTTTTTAAAGGCCCAGGAAGCGGCGGGAACCCGGCTGCCCCGCTCCGGCAAGGTTTGTGTTTCAGTAAACAAATATGATCGCGCCACGATTCTGCCCACGGTTAAAAAGCTCGCCGCCCTGGGGTTTCAAATTGCCGCCACCCCGGGGACGGCGGAATTTCTTTTTGAGAAGGGCGTGCTTGCCGATGTGGTTCAAAAGGTAGGCGCCCGGCATCCCCACGTGGCGGACCACCTGGCGGGGCGGAGGATTGACTTCCTCATCAACACCCCCCTGGGGCGTTTTGCCTATCAGGGGGATAACCGGATCCGCATCGAAGCCATCAAAAATCAGATTCCCTACACCACCACAACCTCCGCGGCGGAGGCGGCGGCGGAGGGAATCGAATACCTGATTCACGGACAGCCCGGGGCGGCCCTCCTTCCGGATTCAACCTGGGAGTCCCGGGATTAAAAAACAAAGTTGTTGGCAAAGTAGTCTATGCTGTCCACCAGGGCCTCCCAGGAGGCCTCGATAATATTTTCCGAAACCCCCACGGTGTCCCAGGATTCTCCGCCCCCCCGGGTGGTGATAAAAACCCGGACCTTGGCGGCCGCGGCGGCCTCGGGGTTCAAAACCCGGACCTTGTAGTCCGTTAAGGCGGTGGTCTTAAGGAAGGGGAAAAAGGGAACGAGGGCGTCGTTAATGGCGGTGTTCAGGGTCTCCACCGGCCCGATTCCCACCCCGGCGCCCATGAGCTGCTTTTCCTTCACCCGGACAAAGATTCGCCCCACGGTTTTGCTTTTAAGAGTTCCGGTTTTGTAGGATTCCAGGTGATAATTGTCCAACTCAAAAACCGGCTTGTAGAGTCCCAGGGCCTTCCGGGCCAGGATGTCAAAAGAGGCCTCCGCGGTTTCGTACTCGTAACCTTCCCCTTCCTTTTCTTTTAAAATCATAAGGATTTTTGCCACATCGGGGCTGTCCTTCTGAAAGGCGCCGAACTTGACGAGCTTGCGGACGATGGTGGACTTTCCCGCCAACTCGGAAAGCAGCACCCGGCGGTGGTTGCCCAGGAGGCTGCCGGGGAGGTGTTCCATCAGCTCCGGGGCCTTTAAAAGAACGTCCGCGTGCTGCCCCGCCTTGTGGCTGTAGGCGGATTCCCCCACGTAGGGCTGATTCTTCTGGGGGATGATGTTGGCCTTTTCGTAGAGAAAGCGGGAAAGGGAAGTGAGGTTCCCCAGGTTTTCCCGGAGGGAAAGTTCAAACCCCTGTTTCAGCGCCAGGCTGGGAATGATGGTGCAGAGGTTGGCGTTTCCGCAGCGTTCCCCCCAGCCGTTGATGGTCCCCTGAATCTGAACCGCCCCCCCCTCGGCGCTTAGCAGGGAATTGGCCGCGGCGCAGCCGGCGTCATCATGGAAGTGCACCCCCAGGGGCTTAAAGGCCGCCGGCAGTTCCCCCAAAATCCGGCTTGCCTCGGAAGGCAGAACGCCGCCGTTGGTGTCGCAGAGAACCAGGGTCCCCGCCCCGGCCTCCCGGGCGGTCTTAAGAACCTCCAAACTGTATTCCCGGTGCTCCTTGTAGCCCTCAAAAAAATGCTCCAGGTCAAAGATAACCTCCTTGCCCCGGTCCTTTAAAAAGGCAATGGAGTCCCGAATCATGGCCAGGTTCTCATCGGCGGTGGCGCCCAGCACCTTGATAACGTGGGCCAGCCAGGCTTTGCCCACCAGGGTAACCGTCTCCGTCCCCGCCGCCGCCAGAGCCTGAAGCTGGGGGTCCTCCGGCGGGCCGCCGGGGCTGCGGGTATACCCAAAGGCGGAAAGCCGGGAAAAACTTAAGGGGCGCTCCTTAAAATAATTAAAGTAAGCGGTTTCCTTGGCGTTGGCATAGGGAAAACCCCCTTCAATGTAATCAATTTTCATTTTATCCAGCCTGTGGGTAATGCTTATCTTGTCTTCCAGGCTAAAGCTGATCCCCAGCCCCTGCATTCCGTCCCTAAGGGTGGTATCGTACAGGATTATTTTTTTTGACATCGGGCCTTTCCTTCCGCTTCCTTTAAAATTTTATAGCGGTTCAAGGCGTTCAGGTAGGCCTTGCCCGAGGCTTCTAAAATGTCCGTGGACGCCCCTTTGCCCACGTAGGGGATTCCCCCGATTTCCAGGGTAATGCCGGCCTCCCCCATGGCCTGCTTGCCCGAGGTAACCGCGTTTACCGAGTACTCCAAAAGGGTGGCGCTGATGCCCGTAACCCGATCAATGGCCCGGAAAATG
Source organism: Spirochaetales bacterium (assembly GCA_031273605.1). Classification (GTDB taxonomy): domain Bacteria; phylum Spirochaetota; class Spirochaetia; order UBA9216; family UBA9216; genus JAISRN01. The sequence goes on from JAISRN010000117.1 coordinate 7,375, forward strand.
GCGTCTATGGGGCCGTTGCCGGTGGCCGCCTCTTCGTACAGCTTGCCGTCGGCGCCAATCCGAATCGTGGCGGTGGGAACCGACCGGTTGCCGGAAATAATATTAAAATAATCCAGGGTATAGATGGATGTGGGAATTTCCAAAAAGGTATTGACCAGGGTAATCAGGTCTTCGTCGAAAACCTCCTTTTTTTTATCCGCCACCTCCAAAAACTGCTCGTAAATGGCCTTTACCTGGTCCTCCTCCAGGATAAACCCCAGTTGGCTCAGGCGGTTTTTAACTCCGTGGAGTCCCGAATGGCGGCCTAACACAATGGCCGAAAGTTCCCGCCCCACGGATTCCGGGGTCAT
>JAISRN010000154.1 GCA_031273605.1 Spirochaetales bacterium
GGTCCCCGGGAACCACGGTACGGCGGGAGGCCCAAAAATCCTCCACCAAAACCTCCGCGGGAACCCACTCCCCCAGGCTCAAACTGTGGTCCCCCGGCTCAAGGGTCAGGTCCCAGGTCAGGGGCCGGTAGCCAAAGCGTTCTACCACCACCCGCCGCCGCCCCGAGGGCACAAGCAGGCTCTCCTCCCGGGGAACCCTTTCCCCGTCCACCCGGATCGAAGCCTCCGGCGGCAGGGGAGGGAGGATCAGCCGGGTTAGGGCGGGCTCCAGCAGGGCCTCGATCTCGTAGCGCCGCCCCTCCTCCAGGTCCAACTCCAGGGTTTCGGAGGCCCAGCCTTCCAGCCGGAATTCCAGGGTAAAATGGCCGGGGTTAAAGGCCAGCTCCGCCTCCTTGCGGGCCAGGAACTCCCGGTTAAAGTAAATCTCCCCCCGGGACGGAATGACCCGAATAATAAGAAGATTTTTTTCGTCTTCTTCACTTTCCAGACGAATCTCCCCGGACAGCCCCAGGGGGAAAAGCAGGAAAAGGAGACAAAAAAAGAAGGGGAAGGCCAAAGGGGGGAGGGAAGGGTTCCGGGTCCGGCGTTTCAGGGTCATAAAAAAAGTTTAACTTTCCCCGGAGAAAAAAACAACCGATAAACAAGGAACATGAAATTTCTGTTTCCCTTGACAGCCTGCCTCCTCCTGCTTTTTCCTCCCGCCCCTGCCTTTGGACAGGAAACCGGACCCCGGGGTTTTCGGAACCTGCTGCTGGGGATGAGCCTGGAAGCCGTCAAGGAAGAGCTTCAGCGGGACCCCTGGTTCTTCTTTCGGGGAGACCCGGATGTGAGCCTCCTCCTGGCCCCCAACGAGTCCCTCATCGACTGCCGGGGTTCCGGCTATATCCGCCGGGCCGCCTTCCAGTTTGATCAGGGCCGGCTGTTCATCATTACCCTGATGATCGATTCCCGGCGGAGCGATTACTACAGCCTCTTTCTCACCCTGCAAGAACGGTTCGGGGAATTTGAGTCCCTAAGTCCCGATAAAGTGGTCTGGGACGACGGGCAAACCCGGCTCACCCTGGAACGGCCCCTCACGGTAAAGTACATCGACCGGGCCGTTTTTGACCGGAAGCTGGCGGAGGCCCGGGCCGGGGCGGACCTGCTGGAACAGTCCCACCGGGATTTTTTAAACCAGTTTTAGCCCCTTCGCAGACCGAAAGGCCTCATTTCAAAATCTTACCGAAAGCAGGCTTGTTTAATTTTTTTCCGGAGGTTAGGATACTTCTATGAAACGGCTGAACCGGCTTTTGCCCCTGTGGTTCTGCGCTCTCCTGCTAAGCGCCTGCCCCTCCTCCGGGCGCGGGGGGCCGGAGACGGTAATCACTATCGGAGGGAACCGTTTTACCGCGTGGACCGCCCTCACCGCCCGGGACCGGACCCAGGGCCTTATGGGGGTGCGGGAACTGGGGCCCGACGAGGCCATGCTCTTTGTTTTTCCCGGAGATCAGCGGGTCTCCTTTTGGATGAAAGACACCCCCCTGCCCCTGTCCATCGCCTTTATCGACCGCCGGGGAATCATCCGGCAGATTGACGACATGGAACCCTTTTCCCTGCGCCGTATTTCCTCGCAAAATGCCATCCGCTATGTTTTGGAGGTGAATCAGGGCCGCTTTGCCCAGCTCGGCATCTCCGTGGGGGACCAGGCGGAAGCCGAGGGCGGCTGGCCCCGGGCGGAGGATTAAAGCAGGAATTGTTCCTGTCCGTGTCGTCAGTGTCGTCCGCGGTTCTCCTAATGGTTCTCCTCAATTTTAGAGGGCATAACTAACCCCTATGACAAACTGAAGGTCCGCCAGGGGCGGGTTCTCCCGGATGTTGCCGGGGTTGCGGACCCAGAGAAAATCCGTCTGCCCGTAAAGGCTCAGGTGGGAGGTGATCTGCCACGAGCCCTCCACGGAAAAGGCGGCGGTCCAGCTTACCGCATTCCGCTTTTCGGGGTTGGGGTCGGCGTAGTTGGGGGTGGGATGCTCCGTGGTGGGGGTGGTTTGGTAATTCTCCGGGGTGGCCACGGGATCGTAGAGGGTCCACTTATCAAAGGCGCCGTGGGCCATGAGCAGCAGGTTCCCCGTCAGGCTCCAGCGTCCCAGCCGCCGGTAACCCCCCCGAAGGTTCAGCACGATGGCGTCCCCTCCCCAGCGGTAACCCAGGTACTCCTCGGGATAGAAGTAGCGGAAACTATCGTAATGATACCGGTTGGCCACGATCCAGTTGACCCCCGGCGTCTCTTTGTCGTCTACCTTGAGGGGGTCGGTTCCCCGGAGGTACAGGTAGGGGGTGGTGTAAACCCCTTCCACAGAGGCGGTAACCAGGCCCCCCGCCGCGGGAAAGGCCGTCTTGGCCCCCAGCATAAAACCCAGGGCGTCGGGCTGGGCTTTGGCGGCCTTTCCGGGAAGGGGCTCAAGGCCGGGAAAGGCAAATTCATCCATAACAAACTGAAAATACCCGTTAACCCGGGGGAGAAAGGTCCAGTCCGCCTCAAAGGCCAGGATGGAATTGCCGTTTTCCCACCGGTACAGGTTGTGCATTAAGTAGAGGGGGTTGAGAAGAGTGGGGTCCAGCGCTCCGTCGGAGTTTTGATAGATAAGCCCCTCGGTTAGGGCCAGGTTAAGCCGCCCCCCCAAGGCCCTCCACTCCAGCCGGTGGGCAAGAAAGAGCCGCAGGGCCTTAAAGGAGAACAAATTCCTATCCGGGTAGGCGACCGCCGGCGCCCAGCCCGCCACGGGATTTCCGTTGGCATCCCGCTTAGTAAAGTAATCATCGGGGTGGGCAAAGCTGGAAATGTTAAAGGTGAACTTAAAGCCGCCGTTGTAGGCAGACAGCCGGGCGGAATTGTGATAGGGAATATGGTCCCCCACCACGAAATTGCCGGATTCCCCGGGCCCCCAGGAAAGGCGCTCCCGGCCAACCTGGACATTCCAGCCCGTCCCCCCGGCGGACACAAAGGCCCGGACGGGAAAATTGGCGTTGAGGGTTTCGGTGGAACCGGGGGGCAGGGGAAAAATGTTGCTGCCGAAGGGGGCGCTCCCAAAAAAAACGGAACCCGCGTAGGGCCCCCGGCCGTCGGCGGTGGTTACCGGCAGATTGTAAAGGCTGTTGCCAATGGAAAGAACCCCAAAGCCGTAAAAGTGATCGGTGAGGTAGGCTTCGGAGAGGAGTTCAAACAGGGGCTTGGCCTTGACCGGCGGGCGGATAAACATATCCGGAGTGGAGACCCTTTCGGTTTCGGTATGCCCCCGGCCTTCAACGTTAAACTGCCCCTGAAGTTTGAAGGGCTTATCATGGCGGGAGAGGGTTTCCTCAACAAACCGGAACACCTCCGCCTCCCCTTCGCCGGGGGCGGAAAGGCGGTCCAACAGAAGGAGCAATTCCCCTTCGCTCCAGGGCCCGGTGGTGGAGGGCAGGGCAAGCCCTTGGGAAAGGTAGAGGGCGGTTAGGGCGGGGTAAACCTCGGAATCAATGGGAAAGATTCGCTGATGGTTGGAGGCTGTTTCAATCTCCCTGCCGCCGTTGGCAAAGGCGGCGCCGGCCAGACAAAAAAGGAGGAGGCAAAAGACCCGCCTCACCGGACCGTCCCCTTTGGGGTAAAATGAAAAATCCGCCGCCGGGGGGGGGGGGGGGGTAGACAATTATCTTTCATTTATTAAATACACCTTTGTTTGTAAAATATAATTCCCATTACGGCGCT
>JAISRN010000180.1 GCA_031273605.1 Spirochaetales bacterium
GAAAGAAATGTCATGTACGTTCAGCAGTTTTTTCCGTATAATAAAGAGGCCCGGGTCCTGGGGTGGCAGGTAACCCGGCAGCGGGACCCCCAGTCTTTTCAGGAGGTTTTTAACCGGGAGTTGCAGGCTTCCCGGAGAAAGATAGCGGTTAATCCCAGGGAAGCCTATGTGGAACTCCAGGATTTGCAGGAAATTGCCCCCAATAATACGGAAATCCAGGGCGCCCTGGTGGAACTGGAATACACCCTGGGCATCCGGATGAGGCCCCCGGACACCCGGGCCCTCGAGCAGGCCCGGCAAAACTATAATCAGGCCCTGGCCATTTACAACTCCAACAACACCGCCAATTTTTCGGTGGGAATTGCCTTTCTGGAACAGGCCATCTCCCTTAACCCCACCTACACCGACGCCCAAAGGCTTATTGACACCATGCGCCGGCAGATTGGCGCCAGGAGCGCCTCGGTTCTCACCACCCAGGAGCAGAGGATGCTTAACGAGGCCATTGCCGAATTTAACGCGAGGAACTACATCCGGGTTCAGATTCTTCTGGATCAGCTTTTAAGCAGTCCGAAAAATCAAAACAACGCGGACATTCTGGATTTGCGCAGGAGGCTTCAGTCGGTCCAATGAGCAGGCGGTTACCCGGAATTTTTGTCATTATTTTGTTCCTCCTCCGGCCCGTCGGGGCGGCGGATTTTTATTGGGAAAGCCCCCGGACGATTCCCCAGGGCCGGGGGAACTTTTCCATGACCCTGCTCTACCAGGACCGGTTTTACGTTTTTTGGCAGGAAAAAACCCGCCCGGAGAGTCAGGAATTTTATCTTTCCATGGCGGTAAGTGATCAGGGACAGCAATGGACTGTCCACCCCCGGTTTCTGGGACCCTTCCCCTTTACCGGCCAGGAAATTACCTTTTACTCGGTCATCGAAGGCCCCGGGGGAGACCTTTGCCTGGCGGTAACCCAGGAGGACAACCGGATTCACCTTTACCGTTCCCCCGACGGCGGCCTCCCCTTTCAAGAGAGCTCCGCCACCGCCCCGCTGCAGGCCCGGGTCATTCCCCGGCTGGCCCGTTCCTCCGCCAACCGGCTCATCCTCTTTGCCACCCTGGCGGAAGGGGAGGATTTAAGTTCCGTGGTGGGAATCAATTTTAGCCACCTGAACGCCGGCCCCCAGGGGGAAAGCTGGTCCGATTTTGCCCCCCTGACTCCCCGGGGACAGTTTAAGGGAACCTTCCTCCCCAGCCACACGGTTTTTCAGGGCCGGGACTGGGTGGTTTTTCAATCCTTCACCCAATCGGAGCGGGCCATTACCTTTCAGTTGTACCTCAGCGATTCCGGGGACGGCGGCCGGACCTGGTCGCCCCCCCGGTACTTAAGCGATTTTCCCGGAGAGGCGGAAAGCCCCCTGGATTACGACAATCAGCGGCCCCACCTTTCGGTGGTTCAAAACCGCCTGGGCTTAAGCTGGGAACGCCGGCCGGCCAACGGAAGAACCGAGGCCTATTTTGTTTATCTGGACAACCAGGGCTACCCCGAAGGAAGTCCCGAACAGGTTACCCGGGGGGACAGGAATGTACGCAAGCCCGAGGCTTTTTCCTTTCAGGGGGAGCTTTGCCTCATTTGGTTTGACCAGCGGGGCGAGGCCAGTCATGTTATCCTGGGAACCCGGGAGGAGGGGGTTTGGCGGGAAACCGACTTATCCCTGGCTGTTCCGGGGGAATCCACCTTTCCTTCTTTTATTGCTACAAACACAAACCTCTTTGTTTTTTGGGAAAACACCAGGGGAAACGTCTCCTCCCTGGTTTCTCTTATTCCGGATCAGGGGGTTGCGGCGCCGGTTCTGCGGGCGGTCAACTTTGCCGAAGGGCGGCCCCTGGCTCAGGATGTTTTCCGGGTCCGCTGGAACTCCCCGGAGGACTCCTCGGGAATTGCCGGCTACAGCTATGTTCTGTCCCAGGACCCCGGTGAAATCCCTCCCCGGAGGATCATGGTTTTAGACCGGGACCGGACGGCGGATTGGACAGTTTCCTCCGACGGGCTTTGGTACATGATTCTCTGCGCCCAGGACTACTCAGGCAACTGGTCAAGGCCGGCTTTCATTTCCTTTATCCGGGATACCACCCCCCCGCCGCCGGTCCTCTTTACCCCCCCCGAACTGGACGAGGAGGGAATGCTTGCTTCCAATACCGGGGCCTTAAGCTGGCAAAACGAGGAAGAATTGATTGCAGGATACATCCACCGGTTTGTCCAGATTTCCGGCCTTCCGGACTCGCCGGTTCCCGATTCCCGGAGCTTTTCCGCCGGGGGTTCCCGAATCACGGTTTCGGCGCCCCAGGCGGGTTTTTCTAATCTGGACAACGGCCTATGGGCCCTGATCGTCCGGGCCGTGGATACCGCGGGCAATATCGGCGAGGATGGGGTACTTTTTTTCAGGATGAACAAATACGTTCCCGTTACCTTTGTTACCGCGGTGAATTACGAGGTGGATGAACTGGGGAACTACATTGTGAGTCTCACAGGCCGGGGTTTTTCCGAAGGGGGGGCGATTCGGCGGATCTTTTTAACCAGGAGCCAGACCCCCCCCTATGATTACGACCTGGCCCTGGGAGACGCCGTCTACCGGGTAGACTCGGACCGGCGCATTTCCGGAATTTACCTGGACAATGTTCCCACCGGGGAATACCGGCTTGGACTGGAGCACCCCCTTAGGGGAACCTACTTCTATCCCCGGCCGGTTTCCTTTCAGTCCCAGGGAACGCCAAAATTCGGGGACTTCCTGTCCCGCCAAAGGATGCTTTGGAATCAGGGGGGGCGGAGCCGGTGGTCCGTTCCTGCCGCCGCGGCCGCCCTGGTTTTGCTGTTTAGTTTTTCGGCCCTGGCTGTTTTTGTTACCCTCCGGAAACTGGCCGGGGTGGTCCGGGACAACCGGCTCCTGGAACTACGGGCACAGATGCTGGTACTGGGAGGAGATTTTCCTGATGAAGGGGAGAAGAAAAAGATGAGAGACTTAAAGAAAAAACGCCGGGGCTTGAGAGTCAAGTTCGCCATGCTGGTAACCATCCTGGTGCTTGTCATTATTGCCATGGTTTCCATCCCCCTGGCCATTATTACTTCCACCCAGCAGGAAACCATCCTGGCCCAGGGCCTGCAGGCCCGGACCGAAGTTTTGCTGGAAAGCATCACCTCCGGGGCCCGGGCCTATCTGCCCATTCAAAATATTTTGGAATTAAGCGCCCTGCCCACTCAGATGGCCGCCATGGGGGACGACGCCCTTTTTGTTACGATTTCGGCCCGGGGGATTCCCGAGGGGCCGGATTACGACCCTGAAAATTTTGACTACGTCTGGGTAACCAACGATCCCCGGCTGCTGGAAAACGGCCGCCCCGATCCCGGGGAAGTCAAAATGGATGATGAGATTGCCGGACTCATCCTCCAGCTTGGCCGGGAGTTAGATGAACAGGCTGTTTCACGAGTAAGCGATATTGCCCGGGAAATTGCCCGGCTCAACGCCGAGACGGCCCCCCTCATCCGGGAATTTGTCGCCACAGGGCGGCGGGAAACCGAGGAGGCCATCAACGCCATTCAAGCCCAACTGCGGACCCTGGACGAAACCCTAAACCAGCGGCTTTACGAGATAGGCGATCGGGTTTCTTCGTTTCCTGAGTTTAATCCCGAAAAACTGGAACGGGTTGAAACAGAATACATTTTTTACAAGCCCATCCTGTTCCGAAGCAGCGAAGACCAGCGTTTCTTTAGGGGGGTGGTGCGCCTGGGAGTTTCTAACGCCAACATATTAAGGGAAATTCAAAAGTCCCGGGTTCAAATTGTGTCCATGATCGGCCTGGTGGCGGTGGCGGCGATCTTTATGGGAATTTTAGGCTCCTTTCTTCTGGCGGCCATCATCATTAAACCCATCAACATTCTGGTCCGGGGGGTAGAGCAGATTCGGGATAGCACCAAAAAGCAGGAACTGGAGGACAAGCCTATCAAAACCGGCACCCGGGACGAATTGTCCACCCTGGCGGATACCATTAACGAAATGACCGGAGGCTTGATTGATGCGGAAAAAGCCAACGATATGCTTTTGGGCGGCAAGGAAGTTCAAAAGCAGTTTCTTCCCCTGGAATTTTTGCCGGACAACAAAAACAAAAAAACCACCGGAACCCTGGAAACTGAGTATGCGTCGGTTTTTGGCTATTTTGAAGGCGCCCTGGCGGTTTCGGGAGACTATTTTGATTTTAGGCAGATTGATGATGATCACATTGCCTTTATTAAGTGCGATGTTTCCGGCAAGGGGGTACCGGCCTCGCTGATTGCCGTTCAGGTGGCAAGCCTTTACATCCGGTTTTTCAGAAACTGGAAAGACCGGAATACCCAGCTTTTAAGCCAGGGGAAAAAAGGCATGGCCCCTCCCAATATTTCGGAACTGGTGGATCAGATTAACGATAATCTGGACTATGTGGGAATTGCCCGGCAGGGAAAGTTTGCCGCCCTTATTGTGGGGATATTAAATCAAAAAACCGGGGTAGTTCAGCTCTGCCATGCGGGGGACAGCATCGTTCACATTTATGACCATGCCAAGGGTATGCACATTGAGGAGCTGGAAAAACTTCCCGCGGCGGGCTCCTTTCCTTCGGAGATGATTCAAATGCGGGGGGGGTATCCCATTGCCAGGCGGACCATGAAGCCGGGGGACGCCCTGCTCCTCTATACCGACGGCATTGAAGAGGCCCAGCGGCATTTTTACAATGCGGAATTCCGGCCCATGGTATGCGATGAGCCGGGGATAGAGGAAGGGGGCGACCATAACGGCCACAAGAAGGGGGACGCCTATGAGGAGTTCGGCACTACCCGGATTCACGAGGTAATCAACCAGCTTATGAAGAAAGGCAGCTTTAAACTTTATAAAAACCATAACCCCGTTCCGGACGAGAGTTTGGATTTTGATTTTTCCACCGCCGGGGGCACCATTGAGGAGATGATCATTGCCCTTGTGAGCATAGAAAGAATTTTTCGCCTTATCCCCGATCCCCAGGCCGCCGGAAGGCACATTATCAGGCTGGATCGCAAGATTGACGCCTTCCTAAAAGCCCACTTTGTGCAGCACAAACGCTACTTTAACCATCCCGTGGAAGACCCCATGGCCTCGGAGGAGGAGAGACAGCTTTACTGTTACTACTCCCACCTTAAAGAGGATCACCAGTTTGACGACCTTACCCTGGTAGCCGTTCAGAAAAAATGAAAAATTCACAAAGGGCCTTTTTTTGCGAAAACTGCGGCGGGCGGGTTCGGGCCTCCGCCTCCACCTGTCCCCGGTGCGGCGCTTCCTTTGCCGGGGTCCGCTGCCCCGGCTGCGGTTACCGGGGGCAGGAGAAAGATTTTCTCCGGGGCTGCCCCTCCTGCGGCTATCAGGGCGCCCCCCGGGGCAAGCCGGAAAAAACTCTCTTTCTGCCGCGCTGGGTTTGGACCGCCGCGGTTTGCCTGCTTTCCGCTTTCCTCGTGTTAAGCCTTGTCCTTTTGCTCCGGAGGGTTTAAGCAAGGGGGCCGCAGATTAACGGGGACGGGGAAGAGGAACCGCGAAGAGAAAGAGAAACCGCGAAAGGCGCGAAAAATCGCGAAGGGGACTATGGCTAAGTTCCCGGCCCATTCCTCTTGCCACTAACCGCTAACCACTTTTTTCTGTCCGTGTCGTCCATAAGGAAGCTTGGTTTAATTTTGGATAAATATATGGGGTTTCTGCCAATATATGTTCTACCCTTTCCAATTCATCCAATAAATTATTGGCTGCGATTGGCGCTTTTAAGACATTTGTAATATAATCCGCTGATACTAAAATATCATTTTCAGCAATGTCGGTAATGTCAACAAAATACATTACTTATTCAGCTTGGAGCGTATTGAAACTAAAGCCTCTTTTATAGTGATTGGACAGGGCCAGCGCATATAAACTTTGGACCTCTTACAAATCCCGCAAAACCACATAACTTATGAAGAAAATGAACCGCGAAGTCAAATAAGTCGAAGAAGGAAGTCGAAAAAGGTGCTCTG
>JAISRN010000189.1 GCA_031273605.1 Spirochaetales bacterium
AGAAGGTATTATTCAACAAAGCCGGCATAGGAGCCCTTTTCCCTAGGGATGGCAAAAAACTTAGCTAAACCTATACAAATTTTAGGCCGGAGTCAAGGGGAAAACCACGGACGGGACAAAGTGATTAGTGGTTAGTGGTTAGTGTCCAGACAAAGAATAAGAATAACCACGAAAATCACACGAAAGAACACGAAAAGAGGTCCAGATTCTCTATTTCCCTTTCGCGGTTTTTCGCGCCTTTCGCGGTTTCTCCTCCTCCTCTCTGTCCGTGCTGTCCATAAGGAAGCTTGGTTTAATCGAGGTCAGTGGTTAAACTTCTTTTCCTGAATGGCGGGTGGCCGAAGGGATAGCCAGGGCGCAGGCGATAATGGACCGGATACCCCAATCCTATGCGCCGCCGGAGGCCTTGGCGGGGGCTTCCTCCGTCTTGCCGACGGGTTTTACCGGCCCCGCGGGAGGCAGAGGCTCTTTTGGAGTCCGGGGAGTTCACGGGGGGGAATACAAAAGCTCTAAAGTCCTCCGTGCCTCCGTGAGAAAATTTCTTAGTCTTCCCTTTGTGCCCCTTCTGCGCCTTGGTGGTTTTTCTTCTTCCCACAAATCACTTACCACTTTGTCCCTGTGGTCAGTGGTCTCTCTCGTCTTGCCTTTCGCGGTTTCTTCGCCTAGATAAGCAGGGTGGTCTTATATAAACATTGATACGTCTTATCGCTTAGTGAACAAATTCTATCAAAGTGCCAGTGGCCAAATAACCATTTACCAAATGATATGCAATTATCGATGTCTTCATTAAAAATAGCCACTTTATCTTTTAGTTTTCGTCCTGCTGATTCGCTAACAGAAAGCAGTTGTTTACAAATAAAATTGGGTCCCGTATGGCTTAACACATAATCAAACCGGTTATCCGTTTTTAATAATTCCAAACATCTTTCTTCCTCCTGGGGGGTCCAGTATTCGCCGGGCCACCATGATATATTTTCACGCCTAAAGGCTTTATCAATAGACAAGGCCCCGCCCAAAACTAAAAGATGTTTATTTTCTATATCATAACTAAAACCCCGTTCAAGGTAATACACATCAAAATCTTCATAAATTTTGTACACCGGATGTCCAAACCCTAAATCAATCTGTTCAAATTCTTTTAAATCCCGGCCATAAATAGGTTCGTGATTTCCCCCAAGAAACAGGGTTTTAAAGGGCCGGGCGGCTAATATTTTGGCATTATACAAATCGGTTTTATCGTTTCCCGGCCATAAAAACCCGGCGTCTCCTAAAATAATATGATATTGAATAGTTTTAAATGCCGGGCCATAATGTTTTTTTAAACTGCTCTTTGTAATTAGCTCAAGTTCATTGCGGCTGTTAGCATGAAAATCCCCGCTTATTAAAATCACTTTTATTCCTTATCTTTAATCTTCCCCATTTAGTTTTCCTGTTCCGCCCGGAGTACCGATAGAAAGGCCCCCTGGGGCAGTTCCACGTTTCCCACCACCTTCATTCTCTTTTTGCCTTCCTTTTGCTTTTCCAACAATTTTCGCTTCCGGGTAATATCGCCGCCGTAACACTTGGCCGTTACATCCTTGCGCAGCGGCGAGATGGTTTCCCTGGCGACAATGGCGGCCCCTACGGCCCCCTGGATGGGAATCTTAAACTGGTGCCGGGGAATTTCCCGGACAAGCTGTTTGCACACCTTCCGCGCCCGGCTTTGAGCGTTATCTTTATACACAAGCTGCGAAAGGGCGTCCACGGCAACGCCATTAATAAGAATGTCCAGTTTTACCAAAGTGGTGGGTTCAAAATCCGACAGGTCGTAATCAAAGGAAGCGTAGCCCCGGCTTATGGATTTAAGGCGGTCATAAAAATCAAAAAGCACCTCCGCCAGGGGCATCCGGTAAACCAGTTCCACCCGCTTGGGGTCCAGGTAACTGAGGGAAGACTGAACCCCCCGCTTTTCCAGGCAGAGGTTAATAATGCCCCCTAAGTAAGTATCCGGGGTAATGATGGCGGCCCGGATAAAAGGCTCTTCCACCTGGCGAATTTGAGAGGGGTCGGGGTACTCCGCGGGGTTGTCGATATTCTTCACCTCCCCGTTGTTGAAGGTGATCCGGTAGCTTACCGAAGGAGCGGTGAGGACAATCGAAAGATTAAATTCCCGTTCAATCCGCTCCTGAACCACCTCCAGATGCAGCAGCCCCAAAAAACCGCAGCGAAAGCCAAACCCCAGGGCCGATGAGGAATCCTTCTCATACTGAAGGGAAGCATCGTTGAGTTTTAGTTTTTCCATAGCGGTTTTAAGTTCCGGGTAATCAACGGAATCCACCGGATAAATCGAAGAAAAAACCACGGGTTTAACTTCCTTAAAACCCGCCAGGGGCTCCTCGCAGGGAAGGGCATCCAGGGTAACCGTATCCCCCACCCGGATCTCCTGAATGTTTTTGATCCCCGCAATCAGGTAGCCCACATCCCCGGCCTCAAGACCTTCGGGACGGGAGCTTAAGGCCAGCCGAAAAAGCCCCGTTTCTTCCACTTTATACACCGCCCCGGCGGACCACATGCGGATCATATCCCCCGGCTTAAGCCTTCCGTCAAACACCCGCAGGTGGACCACCACCCCCCGGTAGGGGTCGTAGTGGGAATCAAAGATCAGGGCCTTTAAGTTTTTTTCCCGGCTGCCCCGGGGCGGAGGAATTTGGGCCACAATGGCCTCCAGGAGATCCTCCACCCCGGCGCCGGTTTTAGCGGAAACCAGTACCGTTTGATCCGGGTCCAGCCCCAGGTCATGGTTTATCTGATTCTTTACCATATCAATATCCGCGCTGGGCAGATCAATCTTGTTGATCACCGGAATAATTTCCAAGTTCTGTTCCAGGGCCATATACATATTGGCCAGGGTCTGGGCCTCCACCCCCTGGCTGGCATCAATTAAAAGCAGAGCCCCCTCGCAGGAGCAGATGGCCCGGGAAACCTCATAAGAAAAATCCACGTGTCCCGGGGTATCCACCAGGTTAAGCTCGTAGGTTTTGCCGTCCTTGGCGGGGTAAACCAGGGTAACCGCCTGGGACTTGATGGTGATCCCCCTTTCCCGCTCAATGTCCATATTGTCCAAAAGCTGATCATGCATGTCCCGATCAGAAATAAGTTTAGCCTTTTGGATAAACCGGTCCGCCAGGGTGGACTTGCCGTGATCAATGTGGGCAATGATGCAAAAGTTCCTGATGTGTTCAATCATAGGGAGATTTTATAGGATTTGTTCCCTAAGTTCAAGGAACCCCTGGGGCAAAAACTTAGCGGGGGCGGCGGATTTCGTAGAGCAAGAGGGCCGCCGCTACGGAAACATTAAAGGAATCCACATGCCCGCCCCCGGGGACGGCCACCAGGTGATCGCAGGTTTCTTCTACCAGGCGGCGCATCCCCTTGCCTTCGCTGCCCAGAACCAGGACGGCCTTATCCGCAAAATCCGTCTCCCAAGCCGCCCGGCCATCCATCCGGGCGCCGTAAACCCAGTACCCCGTGCTCTGCAGGTCCTGAAGGGTTTTTACCAGGTTGACCGCCTCCAGCAGGGGCGTCCACGCGCTGGCCCCGGCGGAAACCTTGGCCACTGTTTCGCTTAACCCCGCGGACCCCCGGGCGGCGGTAATCACCAGGTCCACTTCAAACTTATCCGCGGAACGGAGGATGGCCCCCAGGTTATGGGGATCGGTGATGCCGTCCAAAACCAAAACCAGCCCCCTGGGAGCGTTTTTAAGATCTTCATAAACCCGGGAAGCCCCTCCCCCCCCTTCGACCCTCCGGGCTTCCAGAACCAGCCGGAGCCGGCCGGCCTGATTGGAACCGCCTCCCCCTCTGGGGCCGGAAGCTCCGCCGAGGCGGGCCAGTTCCTCCGGCGAAACGGAACGCACCGCGACTCCCCGCTGCCGGGCCAGATCGACCAGGGCCAGGGCCCGCCGGGGCGCCCCTTCGGAGGAAGGATAATAAAGGGTTAAGGGTTTTAAGGCCCCCCCGGGGTTTTGGAGGCACCCTTCAATGGCGTGGAAGGAGGTCAGCCGGAGGTTACCCATGACGGTTTCCGGCCTGCCGCCTAGGGAACAAAGACCTTGACCAGTTCCGGAATCCCATCGTAATCCTTGTCCCGTTCGTACCGGGTAATGTACACCCCGGCCTCCAAATAAACCCACACATCGATCCGGCCGTCGTAATTAGTATCCAATTCCCGGCGGACCAGCACATCGTTGGCATAGTAATAAAAGTCATCCAGTTCCCCATCGCCGTTAAAATCCAGGGCCTCCCGCACCCGCAAAGCCTCCCTATCGTGGTCCAGGAGATAACTCACCTTTCCGCTGCCCTTGGTATCCAGATAGATGCTGAGCCCGCCGTCCTGATTAAAAAATTCCCAGCGATCCGGCCGGCCGTCGCCATTGTCATCAAAGGCCGCGGCCCCCGGAGGGGGATCAAGGGCGGCAAGGGAGGCCCCCCACAGCAGGCAAAACAAAACCCCTATCCGGAGACCGCCTAAGGGAGGGGCCGGAGGATTAGCCTTCATGCCCGTCCCCCCGGCCGGCAAGACGGTCCAACTCCGCCAAAACTTCATTAATCTGCCCCACCAGCCGGCCCATCTTGTCCTTTTTCCGGGTAACAATCCGTACCTGCCGCTCCCCGGCAAGAACCCGGCCAAGGTCCTTCTCCATGCGGTAAACCGGACCGGCAATCCGGTGGGAATAAATGAGACCCATGATAAGAACCATCACCAGGATAATGAGATTATTGAGCAGCAGGGGAGGAAGGATCAACTGCCACCGCTTGACTCCGGCAATCTCCCGGGTCCCTTCCCCCTCCTCCCGGACTTCCTGGCGGTAAATAGTGATGTACTCTTTAAAAACGTTATTCCCCGCCATGCCCTGAATCCAGTAATACCCGGCGGTTAAAAGGGAAAACAAAAGAAGGGATAAAAACACCGAAAGAAGAAAAGTTCCCACCATGGAGAACTGAAGCCTGAGATCAATGAGAAATTTTTTGCGCTGCCTGGTCCCCATAATAACCCCTTTTCAGTCTTTCGGCGGTTTTGCCGGGGAGCTTAAGCTCTACTTCGGGTTGAGTTCGGAAAGGGGAAGGGGGCGGGGAAAAAGATCCTCCCCGGCGGAGGCGGAGTACTCTTTTAAGAGGTCCTTGGCCCGGGGGCTTAACTTGGGGGGAATCTGAATAAAAACCTTGATGTACAGGTCTCCCCGGCCGTGGCCGTTTAGTACCGGGATTCCCTCATTCCGGAGCCTGAGAATCCGGCCGTTAGGGGTGCCCGGGGGGATTTTGAGCTTCACCGTTTTGTCTTCCAGGGTAGTCACCTGAACCTCCGCCCCCAAAACGGCCTGGGGAAAGGAAATGGGCAGGGCGCAGTACACATCCGCCCCGGAGCGTTCAAAGTACTCGTGGGGAAGAACGTTAAAGTAAACGTAAAGGTCCCCCGTGGCGCCGCCGTTGGCCCCCGCGTTTCCCTGGCCGGGGATGGTGATCCGGCGGTCCGATTCTATGCCCGGAGGAATGGTAACCTTAATTTTTTGATTCTTTTTCTCCAGCCCCGTCCCGGAACAGGTCCGGCAGGGGTTTTCAATCACATGCCCCTCCCCCCCGCAGGTGGAACAGGGAGTGGAAATGGAAAAAAAGCCCGAGCTGCGCCGGACCTGGCCGGTTCCCTGGCAGGTGGGGCAAACCTTCCGCTGGCTGCCCGATTGGGCGCCGCTGCCCTTGCACTCCGGACAGTGAATCCGCCGGGTGTAGGAAATGTCCTTCTTGGCGCCAAAGGCGGCCTCTTTAAAGGTAATATCCAGGTTGATCCGCAGATCCAAGCCCCGGCCGGCCCCCTGGGCGCCGCTCCTCCGGGGCCTGCCGCCGAAGAAGGACTCAAAAATGCCCCCCATATCGCCGAAAAGGTCGTCAAAATCCCGGCTTCGGAACACCGAAGAAAAATCATGCCCCCCCGCGCCTTCGACGCCGGCAAATCCAAAACGGTCGTAGGCCTCCCGTTTTTTTTCGTCCCCCAGCACCTCGTAAGCCTCGGTGGCCTCTTTAAATTTTTCCTCCGCCGCCTTATCTCCGGCATTCTTATCCGGGTGAAACTGAATGGCCAGCTTCCGGTAAGCCTTTTTTATCTCCTCCTGGGAGGCTGTTTTGGGAACCCCCAAAACATCGTAGTAATCCCGCTTTGCCAAGTTGTTTACCGTCTTTTCTTAACGGCCCTCCCAAAATCATTCATCCGTACCGCAGGGGTTTGATACCCCGCGATAGTTATTTTTTGTCGTCGTCCATAACTTCAAAGTCCACATCCTCAACCCGGCCCTTCTCCGAATCCTTGGGCGCCCCGGTGGAACCGGCGCCGCCGCCAAAGTCCCCTCCGGCAAAACCCTCAGGCCCCGGCCCGGCGCCTCCTCCGGCGGCCCCCGCCGGCGCTTCCTGCTTGTAAACCTCTTCGGCCAGTTTATAAGAGGCCTGTTTGAGGGCCTCCATTTTGGCCTTAATCTCTTCGATGTTTTTTCCCGTCTGGGCCGCCTTTAGATCCTCCAGGGCCTTGGTAATGGCCTCCCGCTCAGAGGGGCCCACCTTATCGCCGTAATCCTTAAGGGCCTTTTCCGTGGTGTAAACCAGGGTGTCGGTTTCGTTTAAAAGATTGATCCTTTCTTTTTCCTTCCGGTCTTCCTCGGCGTGGAGCTCCGCGTCTTTAAGCATCCGGTTAATCTCCGCCTCGGATAAGCCCGAAGAAGATTCAATGCGGATCTTCTGCTCCTTGCCGGTTCCCAGATCTTTCGCAGACACATGCACAATGCCATTGACATCGATGTCGAAGGTAACTTCAATCTGGGGAACCCCCCGGGGCGCCGGGGGAATCCCAATCAGATCAAACTTGCCCAAAGTCCGGTTTTGGGAGGCCATCTCCCTTTCCCCCTGAAGAACGTGGATGGAAACCGCGGTTTGCCCGTCCGCGGCGGTGGAGAAGATCTGGCTCTTCCGGGTAGGGATGGTGGAATTGCGTTCAATAAGCCGGGTAGAAACGCCCCCCAGGGTTTCAATGCCCAGGGAAAGGGGGGTTACATCCAGCAGAACCACGTCCTTCACGTTTCCCCCAATCACCCCGCCCTGGATAGCGGCGCCCATGGCCACCACCTCGTCGGGGTTAACGCTCTTGTTGGGCTCCCGGCCAAAAAGCTGGCGCACCGCCTCTTGTACCGCGGGGATGCGGGTAGACCCTCCCACCAGGATCACCTCGTCAATGTCCTTGGCGCTCAGGCCCGCATCTTTAAGGGCCTTGATGCAGGGCTCCTTGGTTTTTTCCACCAGTTCCGCGGTCATCTGATCAAACTTGGCCCGGGTTAGGTTGTACTGAAGATGCTTAGGACCCGAAGCATCGGCGGTAATGAAGGGCAGGTTAATATCGTGGGATTGAATGCTGGATAATTCAATCTTAGCCTTCTCCGCCGCCTCTTTAAGCCGTTGAAGGGCCATCTTATCCTGGGACAGATCGATGCCGTAGTCCTTCTTAAAGCTGTCGATGAGCCAGTTAATTAAAACCTGATCAAAGTTGTCCCCCCCTAGGTGGGTATCGCCGTTGGTGGCCTTTACCTCAAAAACGCCGCCCCCCAACTCCAGGATGGACACGTCAAAGGTGCCGCCCCCCAGGTCGTAAACCGCTATCTTCTCGTCCTTCTGCTCCCGGCCAAAACCATAGGAAAGGGAGGCCGCGGTGGGTTCGTTCACGATCCGCAGTACCTCCAACCCGGCAATTTTACCCGCGTCCTTGGTGGCCTGCCGCTGGGCATCGTTAAAGTAGGCGGGCACGGTAATGACCGCCTGGGTTACCGGCTCCCCCAGGTAATCCTCCGCGGTTTTCTTCATCTTTTGCAGAATCACCGCGGAAATTTCCGGCGGGGAGTACTCCCGGTCATTAATCTTAACCCGGATTTCCCGGCCCCCGGCTTCGGTAACCCGGTAGGGCACCATGCGGATCTCGTCGGGCACTTCGCTGTATTTGCGGCCCATAAAACGCTTGATCGAGTAGATCGTGTTTTCGGGGTTGGTAACAATCTGATTCTTCGCCGGCTGCCCCACCAGTCTTTCGCCCTTGGAGGTAAAGCCGACGATAGAGGGAGTTGTCCGCTGGCCTTCGGAATTCTGAATTACCAAAGGCTCCCCTCCCTCCATAACCGCGACGCACGAATTTGTCGTGCCTAGATCAATTCCAATTATCCGTCCCATTTCTGTCTCCTCATATTATTCATTTGCCAAGCCGGATACCCGTACTTTCGCATGCCTTAGAACCCGGTCTTTCAGGGTGTAGCCCTTCAGATAATCCTCAAGCACCATCCGGCGGTCTTTTTTCTCGCTCTCATCCACGGCCAAGGCTTCGTGCCGCTCGGGGTCAAACTCCTCCCCGGCGCTGTCAAAGCGTTTTAAGCCGTACTTCCGCTCCAGCATCCCGGTAAACTGCTTTTCAATCATCACCACCCCGGAAAAGAGCCCTTCAAAATCCTTGGTTTCCCCGGAGGACTTTATGGCCCGCTCCAGGTCGTCTAAAATCAGGATGAGATCCTGCAGGAGCAGGGTGTTGGCGTAACTAATGGCCTCTTCCTTTTCACGGAAGATCCGCTTGCGGTAGTTCTCAAAATCCGCCTGCTTTCGGAGAAGCTGATCCCTTAGATCAAGCTCCTCCTTTTCGGCGGCCTCCAGCTTGGCTTCCAGTTCCTTTATCCGGGGGTGGTGGCGGCCGGACTTTTTGCCCTCCCCGGGGCTTTCCGGGCCGCCTTTTTCTTCCGGAACCTCCCCCGTTCCTCCGGGGCTTTCGGGGCCTCCGGGGAGCGCGGAGTTTCCCTCCGGGGCGGCGGGGTTTCCCTCCGGGCTGCCGGGGGCCGCCGGGGGCTGAATGTCTTTCGTATCTTCACCGGACATGGACAATTCTCCGTTAGGGGTTTTAGATTACCCTTATCATAAGATAACAACGAGCAAGAGAGGCAGTCAAATTTTTTTCGTGATTTATGTCTTTTAGGGGGAATTTTTTTATCCCCCGGAATTGAAACTTGTCCCCCGGGGCGCTTCATTGAGAATTCCCGGAAAAAAGGGGGCTATTTCTTTAGTTCCAGGATGAGTTCCACCTCTCCCCGGGAGATATTGACCTGGTTGGCGATCTCTTCCATAGTCCAGCCCTGCCGGGCCAGCTTAACCACCATGTCTTTGTAACCCTCCCCCACGGGCCGGACGGTGGGACGGGACTTGCCGTCCTTAATCATGGCCCCCAAAAGGTTAAACTTTTCTTCCGCCTTCTTTTGTATGGCCTCTATCCGGGTTTCCGCCGAGGCAAGCCACTCCCTGGCTTTCTGGGTTTTTTCCATCCGGCTTTCAATATCCGCCACCAGGTCATCGAGTTTTTCAATCTGGGCAATGGCCGCCTGGGTGCGCTTATGCTCGGTGTTGATGAACTTAATCTGCTTGGTCAGATCGCCAATCCGGGGGGAGATTCCCCGGAGTTCCACTTCCACGGAACGCATGGACTCCTCCATTTCCTGAACCTTTTGGTAGCTTAAATCCACCTCCTGGTTAATCGCGGCTATCACATCATTCTTTTTTTCCAGCCGGTCATGGCGCTTCTCCACCTCTTCCTGCAGATCTTCCAGGCTGCGGAGGCGAATCTGCACCTCCTGCAAAAAGTCATAACTGGTGGTTACCTGATCCAGCTTGATGTTGATCGACTGGGAAAGGTTGATGAGTTTCTTAAAGTCCCCCTCCATTTCCTCGATCCGGCGGCGCTCCGTAAGGAACCGGGCCATTTTAGCGGATATTTCATCATCCATCTTTTTAACGGTTTGAAACTTCCGCTCCACCTCCCTAATCTCCCTGGTTTGAACGACCACCCGGGTAATCTCTGCCTTGAGTTCTTCGATGTTCTCCTGAAGGGAAACCTTAAGGGAATCCGCCCGGTCAAAGATCTTGGACTGGGCCAGGAAGCCCTTGATCCGCTTGTCCACTTCCTGAACGTTTAAGAGAAGGGAGTTGTAATTCTCTTCGATTTTGCCAAAGAGCCGCTGCTGCATCCCTTCCACCTTTTCTTTCATGTCCCCGGCGGCCATGCGGTAATCCTTGATTTCGGAATTAATTTCCATTTCAAGTTCCTTGCTCCGCTTTTGGAGGTCCAGAAAGAAGGCGTCAAAATCGTTCTTTTGCTCCCCAAAACTCTTGCCGATGGTCAGCACGGTTTCGGAGGCCTCGGCCTTGAGCTGGGCCAGTTTTTCGGAAACCTGCATTTCCGTTTCGTTCATCTGGGTCTGGATCCGGTTTTGCCAAAGGGCAATCTCCGACTTAGCGGAATCCATGCCGGTATTGAGGGCCCGGAGATTTTCGTGGACCTTTTCATCCTGACTCTTTTGGGCCTGCTCCCACTCCCGCTCAAATTTTTTAAACTGGGTTTCCGCGCCGGTTTGATACTCGGTAAAGCTCTTGGAAAACTCCGTCTGGGCGTTGCTTTTAATATCGTCAATTTCTTTTTTAAGGAATTCTTCCAGGCCCTCGATGGCCCGCTCGGTAAGGCCGATGCGCTGGTTAATCCGTTCCTGATAGCCCGTTACCTGCTCCTCGTACTTTTCATACTGGGCAAAGGTCTTGGTTTGCAGGGCCTGCAGGCGATCCTTAAGCTGCTCCGCTAAATCCCGGGCCGCGGATTCCCGGCCGGCCGTGCAGGCTTCTTTAAACTGCTCCAACTCCTGATTAATCCGGGCGGTAAAGTGGTCAAAGTTCCGGCGCAGCTCCTCGTCCTTTTGCTTGAGGTCCTTGTTAAAACCCTCTTCAAAGGCCCTTAGCTTTTCAGAAACCCCCTGGCGGGACTGGCCTTTCAGGTCTTCAATCTCCCGTTCCAGGGCGCCGATGCTCTCCAGCATCGCCTTTATGTTGTTCTGCATGTCCGCATGCTGTCCGGTAATGTAAACCTGCATTTCCTCCCGGGACCCGGCAAAGTCCCGCTTAACCGCCTCCTCCTGGGCGGCCATGGTTTCCCGGAGGCTTGCGTCCATGGCCTTAATCTCCGGCCACAGGGCCTCCATCTTGGAGAGGCGGTAGGTAAACTCTTCCTCGTAGTTTCTCAACTGGCCTTCCACCCGGGACAGGCTAAGGTTGAGCTTGTCTTCCATGCCGCTCACCGAAACGCTGGTTTCGCTTTGCAGCTTCTCTATCTTGGCGGTGGAACTTTCGATGAGATCGTCCAGCTCCTGCCGGACCTTGGAAAGGTTGGCGGCAAAATCTCCGTCCAGTTTGTCCACCTGGTCTTCCAGGCGTTTTTCAATATTGCCCTGCCATTCGGTAATCTTGGACTGGGTTTCCCCCAGAAGAATCCTGGCCTGGTCGTGGGCCTCGGCCACCTGCTGCTTCTCGGCAATCATAAAGGCGGCAATGTCCTTTTCAAAACCCCCGGCCTGGGCGCGGACGTACTCCTTTAAACCGCTGAAGATCTCATCCTCCAGATCCCGGCTCTTTTTGATCGCCTCCTCAAAACTCCGGTTAATCCTTTCCTCCGCCTCAAGGGCGTCCTGCCCGTGAACCTGGGCCCTTTCCTTAAACCAGCCTTCCCATTTAACGGCCTCCCCTTCCACTTCCCGCCGCTGGGCCTCTACCCGGCGGAAGGTATCCTGAAGCCCGTCCTCCAGGGCGGCCCGGAGGTTGGTCAATTCCGTTTGGGCGTCCTCCAGCAGGGAATTTTGCTCCCGGCGAATCCTTTCCAGGGCCGCCTCTTCCATTCCCTGCCAGCGGCTGTCCACTTCGTTTAACCGCCGGTTGTAATCCTCCAGGGTGTCCCGGCTAAAACGGATCTCCTCGGTTAGGGTTTCGGCCTTGATTTTGATGTCCTCAAAACTGGCGGCCCGGAGGTCCTCCAGTTGGGCCTGGTTTTGCCGTTCAAAGCCGGCGAGGATGGCGGGGATGCTTTTTTCAATTTCGACAAAGCGGTTCTGCACGTCCTTGAGGCGCTTCCCCGCGGCGTCCACGTAATCCTCTTCCTGTTTGAGCCGCTTGAGACTTTCATCAACCTTGGCGGTAAGGGCCAGGAGATTCTGGACCGCCCCGTCGTAGCCGTCCAGGCGATCCTGGATAAGCTTCATCTCCCCCTCCCGGCCCTTTAAATCCTCCTCCGCGGCGATGATTCTTTTGAGAATTTCCCGGCCGGTTTTTTGGTGAACCTCCAGGTCTACCCCCAGATTTTTAACCTCCACCGTCCGGCCTTCCACAAATTTGTCCAGCTCTTCGATCATCTTTTCCGCGTAGCGGCGGATCTTGTCTAAGGAACGGTTGTTCCGATCCAACTGACGATAGATGATGAGAATGATTATGGTTATGGCAAGGATTATAAAATCACCAACAGTAAATAACATAGCCCCCCTCCCGGAAACTGGCAGAGAAACCTCCCGCGGGTTTTTCTATCTCTATTTTTACCTAGTCCGGCGGGATTGTCAATTAAGCCGGCAGGGCCAGCGCATATAAACAAAAGAGTCCGCGGAAGGACGCGAATTAACGCGAATTATGGAATGATCGCGGTTTTTAATGGGCAAGAATGAGCGTAAGGAGCCGGTATGGAAGATAAAAAAACCGTAGATTACGCTGATTCCTTCTTAATTAGTGTAATCCGTGTAATCCGTGTAATCCGTGGACAAAAATTCTTATATGCGCTGGCCCTGATTAAGCCGGCCCGTGGTAGTAAACCCGGCCCTTCCTTTCTTCCTCCTCAAGAAACCGGGGCAGGTCCCGGTAATCGGAAAACACCAGGTCCGGCAGGGTTTCCGGCGGGTCTACCCGGAGGGACCGGGGAACAAACCGGCGGCGGCACAGGTAGGCGGTACGCATCCCCGCCTGCCGGGCGCCGAGAATATCGCAGGCATAGCTGTTGCCCACATAGAGGATCGCCTCCGGCGGGGTTTGCAGCCGCCTGGCCAGTTCCTGAAAGGGCTCGGGCCGGGGCTTGAGGCAGCCGATTTCCTCGGAAGAGAGGGCGGCGTCCCACAGGCCCTCCAGCCCCAGGTAAGCGAGCTTGTTCTGCACGGGAAAATCCGAAAGGGCCCCCAGTTTAAGCCCCCTTCCCCGGAGTTCCCGGAGGACCTCCTCCACATAGGGCAGGGGAAAGAGGAACCGGAAGCTCCGCTCCCAGGACCGGTAGAGTCTCTCTTCAATAAGGGTCTGAATCTCCCCGGTGTCCCGGCCCAGCCGCCGGGCGGTCAATTCCGCCTGGTTCAGCCGAAAGTCCCCCGTCATCCCGAGGCGGCGCATCTCCCGGCGGGCCCAGGCAAAGGCCCAGGTCAGCCGGGGAGCGGAAAAAAAGGAGGGCAGGGAAAGGAGATACATGAGAAAATTGGGATAAAGGGTTCCGTCAATATCAAACCCTACGGCCCGGATGGGGATCCTGTCCTTCATGGCTGCCTTCTTTAAATGCGGCTAGGGGAGGATGAAATCCCCCTCCCCTTCGGCGTAACTTAAATGAACATGGGCGCCGGGATACCGGCTTGCCAGGGACTCAAGGCTGGTTTCCACGTTGCGTTCCATCACCGCCGTTTCAAATTTTCCCTCCGGGGTAAAATAAGGGAAAAAGACCGCGGTATGAATGTGCTGCCGGAGCACCGGGGCGCTGCCGAAGGGCAGGTTTACCGAACCCAGGTAAAACCGGCCGGGGTTTTCCCGGGAAAGCAGGTAGAGAATCACCGGCAAATCCTCCAGCCGGTAGCCCACATCCTCCACGTACTCGAAAAAGGGAACCCTCCGTACGTCCCTGGCCTCGGGGCTCAAGGCCGTACCGGGGCGCCGGAACCGGGCCAGACTCACCGCCAGGGCCCGGGTCCAGTCCAGGCCAAAGAAGGGGTCCCGGCTCTCCTCGGAATAGCGGCTGTAGGGGGAACCCCGGACCTCCAGGGGCTTTTGTTTAAGTTCCTGAATCCCCAAAAGCCGCCCCGTGGCGGGCCAAATAAAACCGTCCACAATCCACTTGGCAAAACCGGAGCAGTTAAACCCCTCCTGGCCGGGGGGCTGCTCCTCCAGGGTTTCAATAAAAACGTAGCGCCCCTCGGCGGACATGGCGCCGTCCTCGCTATCCCCCAGGCCGGGCAGCCGTTCCCGGATGGCCCGGATCACCGGCGACAGACTCTCCCCCCGGCGGCCCGGAGGGGGCGGAGCGAAGATTTCCCAGTCCACCCGGCCCCGGCACAACTCCATGATTTGGCTTAAGGGCGCGGTCAGGGCTCCCTCAAAAGACAGGGGCAGCACCAGGTCCTGGTAGAGGGGCCGGCCCAGAAGATAAACATCCATGTGAACCCGGTTTTGCAGGGGAAAGATCCGGATGAAGGACCCTTCATGGCTCTGAAGAAAGATCTTAATCTGAACAAAACTGCCGTCCCGGGAATCCCGCTTGATCACGTAATTTCCCGGACGAACCAGGGGAAAGGAGAAGTCCTCTTGAATCAGAAAAACCCCGTAGACCGCTTCGGGGGAGGTCTGAACCACCACCCGGACCGTGGCGCCGTCGGTATTTTGGCGGAAATACCCGGGATCCGCCGAACGAAAATCCCCCACCGGGGCGGAGAGCCAGTCCCGGACCCGCTCCCTGGTTTCGTAACATTCGGGTATCCCCTCCCCTGAAACCGGGGAAGGGGACCGGAAGAGAGGAGCGGGACGGAGGGCCACGAGCTGCCCCTCCGAAACCTGGGCGGCCGCAGGCAGGGCAAAAAGGAACAGAAGAATTTTATTCAAGGTCATCATATTCATTATCGGATAAATTCTCTCCCCAGCCAAGAATCCCTAAGGTTCTTTTTTGAATCCCCAGGATCCGGTAACACCCCAAGAGCTTTCCCCGGATCAGCCGGATTCGCCCCGCCAGGCCGGGGTTTTCCCCTGCGGCTTCCGATAAAAGGCGCTGCCGGACCCCGTCGAGGGTCAGCTTTTCTTCCCGGCTTAGGCTGCGGATTCGATAGAGGATGTGCAGGTCCTGCTCGGCGTACACCCGCCTGCCCGCCCCGTCTCTCCGGGGGGCCAGGAGGGGAATCTCCTGCTCCCAGTAGCGCAGAACGTGGGGTTTAATCTGCAAGAGCCGGCAAACCTCACCTTTAGAATACCCGTCCATCCCTTAACTTTCTTTTATTTCCAGGTGAAAGGGAACCAGGCCAAAGCCCAGGTCCTTCCTGATCCGGTTTTCCAGGTAACTTGTGTAGGCCCCGGGAAAGCCCCTTTTCCGGTTGACAAAGACGGCAAAGCTCAAGGGGTTGACCCCTACCTGGGTGAGGTACTTAATTTTATATTGAAAGCCCTGGACCCTGGGCAGGGCCTGGTAATCCACCCACTCCGCCAGGGCCCGGTTTATCCTGGCCGTCTCCACCCTCTGGTTAAGCTGCTTCCATACCCTAACCCCGGTTCCCAGGAGTTCCGGAATTCCCGCCCCGGTTTTGGCGGAAATCCCCGCCACCGGAGCAAAATCCAGGGCCGGAAAGAAAAAACGAATCCGGTCTTCCATGGCCTGCCTTTGGTTTCCCCGGTCATCCAGGAGGTCCATCTTGGTAAGGGTCAGGACGATTCCCCTCCCCTTTTTGATAACCAGGGAGGCGATCTTTTTATCCTGATCCGAAAGCCCCTCGGCGGCGTCGATAAGGAGAAAAACCACCTCCGCCTCGGCAATGGTTTCAATGGCCCGGTGGACCGAATAGTACTCCACATTTTCCGAAACCCGGCTTTTCCGGCGGATTCCCGCGGTGTCCATAACCCTGAACCGCCGCTTCCCGGAAAAAAACTCCCCTTCCACCACGTCCCGGGTGGTTCCGGGAAGGGGAGAAACCAGGGCCCGCTCCTGTTGGATGAGGCAGTTAAGCAGGGTGGATTTCCCCGTGTTGGGCTTGCCCAGGAGGGCGATCCGGATGTCCGCCTCCCCGGTTTCCGAAAGGCCCTTCGGAAGGGCCTCCTCCGGCGCCTTTTCAACCTCCGGGGCCGCCGCCAGGAAGTCCCCAATCCGGGCTTCCAGCTCCTCAATCCCCCGGCCGCAGGAAGCGGAAACCCCGGCCACCCGGGGAAACCCCAGGGAATGAAAGGCCCAAACCTCGCCGTCCAACTCCGGGCCGTCCACCTTGTTCACCACCAGGATAATCTTATCGGTCCAGGGCCGGAGGGCCTGAATGAGGGACTCATCCTCGGGGGTCATCTGCCGCAGATCCAGGGTCAGGAGCGCCAGATCGGCCCGGCGGATAAGGTCCAGGCTCCGGCGGCTCACCTCCCCTTCCAGGCCGCCGGCCCCTTCCTGCCAGCCCCCGGTATCGGATAAGAGAACCCGCCGCCCCCCCAGCTCTCCCTCCGCGAAAACCGCATCCCGGGTAACCCCGGCCACAGGGCTGGTAATGGCCTTGCGCCTGCCTAAGAGCCGGTTAAAGAGGGAGGATTTGCCCACATTGGGGCGGCCGGCAATAACCACCAGGGGCAGGGCCTCCTTAGATTGTGAGAAAGTCAAAACGTTTCCTCATCCACTCTTTTACGTACTCTTCAATGTCCCGGTAAGAATTCATTTCCATCACCGCTC
>JAISRN010000215.1 GCA_031273605.1 Spirochaetales bacterium
TAACCAGGCCGCAGTCTTCCAGGTACTTCATGGAATACTGGGTGGAAACATCGAAGGTTTTTGGGTCCCGGTAAAGGGGAACGTAATCGGTGAGGGGCTGTTTGCCGATGACGATCCCCGCGGCGTGGGTTCCCGCAGGGCGGTTTAGCCCTTCCAGCTTGAGGGAAACTTCCAAAAGTTCCTGGTACTCAGGCTTTTCCGAAGGGAGGTTTTTTAGTTTCGGCTCCTTTTCTATGGCCTGTTGAAGGGTAATGTTGATCTCCCCGGGCACCAGCTTGGCAATGGCGTCGGCCTCGCCGTAGGGAATGTCCAGCACCCGGGCCACATCCCGGATAACCTGTTTGGCCTTGAGGGAGCCAAAGGTAATGATCTGCCCCACCTTGTCTTCGCCGTACTTGCGTTTTATGTAATCAATCACCTCCTGCCGTCTTTCATAGCAAAAGTCAATATCAAAATCCGGCAGGCTTACCCGCTCGGAATTTAAGAACCGCTCAAAAAGCAGGTTGTACTTAATGGGATCAATGTCGGTGATGGTCATCGCGTAGGCCACGATGGACCCCGCCCCGGAACCCCGGCCCGGCCCCACCGGAATACCCTGGCTCCGGGCCCAGTGAATGTAGTCCCACACAATAAGGAAGTATCCGGTAAAGCCCATGGCAATAATGGTGTTTACTTCATACTCCGCCCGGTTAAGGATCTCCTGGGTGGGGGTTCCGTAGCGGCGGACAAGCCCCTGGGAGCAGAGATGCCGCAGGTAGTCCTCCGGGGAGGCGAAACCTTGGGGGATGGCAAACTCCGGAAACTCCGGTCCGGGGAAGGGAATTTCCAGGGTACAGTCCTCGGCAATCCGCAGGGTGTTGTCCAGGGCCTGGGGAAAGGAGGGAAAGAGGGCGGCCATTTCTTCCGGGGTTTTTAGGTAAAATTCCTGCCCCGTAAACCGGAGCCTTTTATCTTCGTTTTTCTTTTTCCCCATGCCGATACACATGAGAATATCCTGGGCATTGGCGTCATCCCGGCGAAGATAGTGGCTGTCGTTGGTGGCCGCCAGGGGGAGGCCCGTTTTTTGGGAAAGGGCGGCGAGAAAACGGTTGGTCGTCATTTCCTCTTTAAGGCCGTGATCCTGAATTTCCAGATAGTAGTTCCCCGGTCCAAAAAGCTCCCCGTAGCGCAGGGCCAGCTTTTCCGCCTCCCCCTCCCGGCCGCTCAGGATAAGCTGGGGCAGTTCCCCGGCAATGCAGGCGGACAGGCAGATAAGCCCCTGGGAATAGGCGCTTAAGGTCTCAAAATCAATCCGAGGCTTGTAGTAAAAACCCTCCAGATAACCGATGGAAACCAGGCGCATCAGGTTGCGGTAGCCTAAGGTGTTTTTGGCCAGGAGGATGAGATGGTAGTAGTTGTTCCCCATTTCGTTGCCCTTTTTAATGAGCCGGGAACCGGGGCTCAGGTAAACCTCGCAGCCGATGATCGGATGAACCTTGGCGGCCCGGCAGGCCTTGTAAAAAGGGGCCGCCCCAAACAAATTGCCGTGATCCGTAAGGGCCAGGTGTTGGCAGCCAATCTCCAGGGCCCGCTCCGCCATGCCCTTAACCGGCGAGGCCCCGTCCAGGAGAGAATAATCGGAATGATTATGCAGGTGAACAAATTCTCTCAAAAAAACGCCCCCTATCCTCATTATAATAATGCCATACAAACCGGAAATTGTCCAGATAAACCAGGGCCAGCGCATATAAATTATCCCGAATCTATGGAAATGGCTTTCCCTTATAGAAAGTACTTGCCAACAACCTGAATGTGGTATATTCTAAATTATCAATGTAGAAGGCGGTATTCTATGTATGCGGTCCAAGCCATTTATCGGAGACGCAGATATATTGATAGCTGCAATTGTCAAGAATAATGGTGGTACGTTAATTTCTAATAATATAAAACATTATCAATTTGTTATGGGATTAAATTTAACAAATTGGAAGTCCACGGGAATTGCCACTCCCCGAACAATAATTTTATACTGTGATTTTGTAAAATGTATTTCCGGTTCAACATTTAAAGCTTTCCCTATTTTTGAATAGTTCCAAAATCTGACATTTTGGAACTGCCTCATATGTCAATAGCTTTTTCTCGATTGTCAGGATAAACGCATAGAATTTTTACTTATATGGAATTTAGACAAAATCATGGAGAAATTAAGATTTTTAATTCTTTGCTTTTTCATCAATGACATAAGTGTATTTTAACTGTGCCTCTTGCTCCTGTTTTTTGGGCAGTTTATCCGGGCCGTACCCTACCACTCCCTGGGCTGAAAGTCTTCCGGAATGTCTATCCGGACCGTGTCGCCGGTCTGCACAATCGCATACAGGCCCTTCTTTATCGCATAGTTCCGGACCGACTCAGGCATGATGGCCCCCGCAAGGGCCCCCCGGACCTTCCGGCGATCCCCGTGCCGGTCCTTAAACTGTCTGATTATCTCCAACCGCTCCAGATGCTCGTCCACGTCTTCCGGCCGGGGCTTCGACTTTACTTC
>JAISRN010000038.1 GCA_031273605.1 Spirochaetales bacterium
TACTGCGCCGATGATCCCGGGGCCTGCCGGGCGGCGGCAGAGGCTTCCCGGCGGCGGCCCGGCCTCACCCTCATCCCCTACGGATTTACCGCCCCCGGCCCCTGGGGTATTGAGAACTACCGCCCGGCGGCGGGTCAAAGCCGCTTTACCCTCCGGGCCTTAAGCCGGGAGTTTACCCTCAGGGTTCCCGGTCGGCACAATGTGAATAACGCCGCCGGAGCCTCCGCGGCGGTTTGGGAGCTTGCCCGGGAAAAGTACCCCGAAAGGGCCGCCGGGGAACTGGGGGAGGCCTTTTGCCGGGGGCTGGAAGGGTTTGCCGGTTCGGCCCGGCGCTGTGAGGTTCTGGGGGAGGCCGGGGGGGTTCTCTTTCTGGACGACTACGCCCACCACCCCAGCGCCATTAAAACCACCCTCAAGGGCATCCGGGAATTTTACCCCGGCCGCCGGCTGGTGGTGGATTTTATGAGCCACACCTACAGCCGGACCGCCGCCCTGTTTGAGGATTTTGCCGCTTCCTTTGAAGCGGCGGACCTTCTCCTTCTCCACAAAATCTACCCCTCCGCCAGGGAAACCGCCCAGGGCTTTTCCGTTTCCGGGGAAAGCCTCTTTCGCCGGATCGCCTCAAGCCGGGAGGGGGTTTTCTATTTTGAAGAGCCCCTGGAGGCCCTGGATTTCTGCCTGGCCCGGCTGCGGGAGGGGGACCTGTTCATCACCCTGGGAGCGGGGAACAACGGCGTCCTTGGCCGGGAGCTTTATCGGATAAGGGGAGGGAAGGAATGAAAAGCATGACCGGCTTTAGCCGCCGGGAGGAGAGGCTGGGCAGCCGGACCTACACGGTGGAGCTAAAGTCCTACAATAGCCGGTATTTGGACCTCTTTGTCTACCTTCCCCCCTACCTCAGTTCCCTGGAACCCCGGGTGCGGGCCTTTCTGGGCCGGCGAATCCTCCGGGGAAGGGTGGAGTGCAGCATTAATCTCCGGGAAGAAAACGAGGCCATTTCGGTTTCCCTGGATAAAACCATCCTGGCGGCCTTTCTTCCCATCCTGGGGGAGATTAAAAAAATGACGGGAATCCGGGGAGGGGTAACCTTAGATGAGGTTCTCAAGCTGGAGGGAATCCTGCGGATTCAGCGGAACCGGGACGCCGAAGCCTACTGGGAAGAACTGGAGGGCCTCTTAACCCAGGTTTTCGAGGTTTACGAGGCCGAGGGGATTCGGGAAGCCCAGGCCGCCTGCCGGGACATTGAGGAGAGCCTGGGGGTCATCGAGGACCGGCAGCGCTTTTTCCGGTCCCGGTCCGGGGAAATGGAAGGGGAGCTGCAGGGGACCCTTAGGGAACGCTTTGCCGCTCTTTTGGCCGATAAATTTGATGAGAACCGGGTTTTGACGGAAACGGCGCTGCTCCTGATGAAGTACAGCATCAACGAGGAAATTGTCCGCCTGGGAGAGCACCTGGCAGCTTTTCGGGAGGGAATGGGAAGTCCGGGGCCCCAGGGCAAACGGCTTGAATTTTTATGTCAGGAGATGGGCCGGGAGATCAACACCATCGGGGCCAAGAGCTTTCCCGGGGATGTGATCCGGGCGGTGGTGGACTGTAAAGATCATCTGGAAAGGATTCGGGAACAACTGCGTAATTTGGAGTAAAACGAAAAAAATATGAAGAATTTAATCATTGCTATTTCCGGCAAGAGCGGCTGCGGAAACACCACGGTAAGCCGCTTGACCGCCGAAGCCCTTAACTACCGGCTTATTAATTATACCTTTCATAACCTGGCCCTGGAAATGGGGCTGCCCTTTGAGGAACTCTGCCGCCGGGCGGAGGATGACCCTCAGTACGATTACCTGGTGGATGAAAAGCAGCTTGCCTTTACCCGGGGGGGAGGCTGCCTCTTGGCCAGCCGGCTGGCCATCTGGCTCTGCAAAGAGGCGGACCTCAAGGTTTTTCTCACCGCCCCCCCCGAGGTAAGGGCCGCCCGGATTCACCGGCGGGAAGGAGGCCGGCCGGAGGAGGTCCTGGCCCAAACCCTTAAGCGGGATCAGCATGATCACGACCGTTACCAAAAGCTCTACGGCATCGACAATAACGATTACGCCTTTGCGGACCTGATCATCGACACCCAGGATAAGGACCCCCCTCGGATCGTCGGGCTCATTTTAGGGGCTATACAAGAAAAACAAAATTCGGTAGAATGAAACGGGATGATTTTCTAATGCCCCGGATTCCCGTTTTTATGAGGAGAAGTGAATGTCTATTCCTTTGGATAAAATGATTGACGAAACCGTTAACATATACGAACTCACCTGCGCCATCATCAAGCGTTCCCTCCAACTGACTAAAATGAGGGCCTACGAAACCCGGGACCCTGAGTCCAAGGACCCGGAGGTCAAGGTCGTTTCCAGCGCGATCAACCAGCTCATCAGCAAAGAGGTGGAATATCGCAACGATAACCCCTAGGGTCCTCCTCCTTGCCGGCCCCACCGGGGCGGGCAAAACCGAGGTTTTGAACCGGCTCTTTGCCGGCCGGGGCGAGGTTATCAGCGCCGACTCCCGGCAGGTCTACCGCTTCCTGAACATAGGGGCCGCCAAGCCTTCCCCCGCCCTCCTGTCCCGGCTTCCCCATCATCTTCTGGATCTCCTGGATCCGGGGGAACCCTGGACCGCCGGGGATTTTGTGCGCCGGACGGAAGCCCTGATACCGGAAATCCTGGCCCGGGGGCGGATTCCCGTGGTTTCCGGGGGAACCGCCTTTTACCTCCGCAGCTTTCTCTACGGCCTGCCCCAGGCCCCCCCCGCGGATCCCGATGTCCGGCAGGCCCTGCGGCGGCGGCTGGAAACCCAGGGGCTGGAAGCCCTCTATGGGGAGTTGGCGGAGCGGGATCCGGTTTCCGCCGCCCGGATAGCCCCCCGGGACGCCTACCGGATTCTCCGGGCCCTGGAAGTGTGGGAAACCGCCGGGGTTCCCCTGTCCTCCTTTCCCCCCCCGGATACCCTGCGGAGGGATTTCCGGTTCCTCCTTTTGGGGCTGGCCCGGCCCCGGGAGGAGCTCTACCAAAGGATCAACCGGCGGACGGAGGGGATGTTTCGGGAGGGGCTCTACCGGGAATTCCTGGGGCTCCTTAGCCGGGGATACGGACCCCGGGATCCGGGGCTCAAGAGCATCGGCTACAAGGAGTTTTTTGAACTGCAAAGCAACGGCTGCCGGACCCTGGGGGGGGTTCGGGAGGAGATTTGCCGGAATACCCGGCGTTATGCCAAGAGTCAGCTCATTTTTTTAAAGGCCCTCAAGCCGGGGTGGCGCTGGTTTCACCCGGAGAAGGAACTGGGAGAACTGGAAAGCCTGGTTGAAAATTTTATTAGCAGCGGGGATAATAGCGCTTTATGATTGAAAACTGGAAAAAAAATATCGCCCTCTTTTTGGGGGGGCAGGCCATATCGCTGTTCGGCTCCATGCTGGTTCAGTATGCCATATCCTGGTACGTCATCCTGGAAACCCAATCCGGTTCCATGATGACCGTTATGGTAATCATGGGATTTCTCCCGACTTTTCTGGTGTCCCCCTTTGGGGGCGTTCTGGCGGACCGGTATAACCGGAAATACTTAATTAATATTGCCGATGCTTCCATTGCCCTGGCAACCCTGGCCCTGGCTGTTTGTTTCCTCCTGGGCTACAAATCCCTGGGATTGATTTTTGTCCTTTCGGGGGTCCGCGCCCTCGGCGCGGGAGTCCAAACTCCGGCGGTAAGCGCCCTTATCCCCCAGCTTGTTCCGGAGGAACACCTGGTCCGGGTAAACGGCATAAACAGCGCCATTCAATCCATTGCCATGCTGGGGGCCCCCGCCCTGAGCGGCATCATGCTTACCCTGGCGTCCATCGAATCCCTTTTCTTTATTGATGTGGCCACCGCGGCCATTGGCATCAGCATCGTCTTTTTTTGGGTGAAGGCGGCCCCCCCGGCTAAAAAAGACCCGGCGCCCGGCGGCCGGAGGATGAACTACTGGGACGATCTAAAAGAAGGGTTTGCCTACATTGGGAGGCACGGATACGTCAAGCGGATCTGCCTTTTAACTGCCTGTTTCCTTTTTGCCGCCGCCCCCATGGCTTTTTTAACTCCCCTGCAGGTAACCCGGAACTTTGGCGCCGACATTTGGCGGCTTACCGCCATTGAAATAGCCTTTGTGGTTGGCATGATCCTAGGCGGCGTTTTAATGAGTACCTGGGGGGGATTTAAGAACAGGGTTTATTCCATGGCCCTTTCCTGCGCCCTCACCGGAATAGGGGCGGCCCTGCTGGGGATTTTAAATCATTTTACCCCCTATCTGATTTGCATGGGTATGCTTGGCCTGATTATGTCCCTCTACAATGCCCCTTCCATGGCGGTGCTGCAAGCCACTGTGGAAGAGGCTTTTATGGGCAGGGTGTTCGGCGTTTTTACGATGATATCCAGCATGATGATGCCCCTGGGAATGCTGGTGTTCGGCCCCCTGGGAGACCTGGTAAAAATTGACGCCCTGCTCATGGGAACAGGGGCTTTTATCTTTTTATTAAGTTTTTCTTTGATTGCCAGCAAAACCCTGCGGGAATCCGGAAACATCGGCGGGCCAAAACCTGCGGGGGAAACCGGATAACCCCGGATAAATATCCGGATAAATATATTGAAAGTTTTTTGAAAGTTTTTTGTCTTGACAAAAAGGATAAATGAATTAGCTTAAATATAAGGACGGGAGAAAGCATGAAGGGCCCTACTTTAGTGATTATGGCCGCCGGCATGGGGAGCCGGTACGGCGGGCTTAAGCAGATGGACCGGATCGGCCTGGGCGGCGAGGCGCTTTTAGACTATTCGGTTTACGACGCCCTGCGCTCGGGATTTACCCAGGCTGTCTTTATCATCCGCCACGACATCGAAAAAGATTTTAAGGAGATCGTGCTGAACCGCCTGGGTCCCCGGCTGCCCTACCGGCTGGCTTTTCAGGAAACCTGCAGCCTGATTCCGGCAGACCTTCTGGAAGGGGTCCGCCGGACGGGGCGGACCAAGCCCTGGGGTACCACCCACGCCCTGCTCTGCGCCGCCCCTTTGATTGACGCCCCCTTTGCCGTGATTAACGCCGATGATTTTTACGGCCGTCCGGCTTTTGAGGCCATGGCGAAGTTCCTTTCCGTTCCGGATTGCCGGGAGGGCGCCCTGGTTCCCTACCGGCTGGAAAAAACCCTCAGTTCCACCGGATCGGTTACCCGGGGAGTCTGCGCTATCCGGGATGGCTTTCTGGTGTCGGTGGAGGAATTAATGGGATTGGAAAAACAGGGCCGGGCAATCCTCAACACCGGCCCCGGAGGGGAGCGGCGGGAGCTTCCCCCGGACGCCCCGGTTTCCATGAACTTTTGGGGTTTCCCCACGGCCATTTTCCCGGACCTGGAGAGATACTTTTTGGAGTTTATCTCCGCCTCCTGGGGGGA
>JAISRN010000062.1 GCA_031273605.1 Spirochaetales bacterium
CAGAGCACCTTTTTCGACTTCCTTCTTCGACTTATTTGACTTCGCGGTTCATTTTCTTCATAAGTTATGTGGTTTTGCGGGATTTGTAAGAGGTCCAAAGTTTATATGCGCTGGCCCTGCCACACGGAGGGGAATCACTGACAGGAAGAAAATATTTAACCACGAAAAGCACGAAAAACGCGAAAGGACGGGAACACTTCCACCTTCCACCCTTCTATCTTCCATCTGGGGGCTAAAAGAGGTAGTGGAGGCCCAGGCCCAGATCCAGGGCGGAGTAAGCGGCGCCGTAATATCCGCTCCCTCTTTTGCCGGTATCCGTGTAGAGCCACCCGCCGGAACCGACGGCCTTAGCCACCCACCGGTAGGAAGAGGTGAATTCGAGGTTCACCCGGGGATTTAAGGCCCAGGAAACCCGGAGGGAGGGCTCCAGGAGAAAGCCAATATAAGAACCGCTGACCTCAAGATTCCGCCGATGGTGGCTGTCCCTGTCCAGGCAGAGGGAAAAGCCCGCGGCAACCCCCAGGTCCAGGTCCAGGTTCCCCCGGGAATAGCCGGCCCTAGCCCCCAAATAGTAGTGGCTCCAATCCTGGGTATAACTTATGGATAATCCCAGTGATGGGTTCTTAGTTAAGGAAGGGTTCCAAGGCGAGCGAACATCATAACCCGTGCTATCGGTCGTTATTTTGCTTCCCCTCTGGGTATAACCGTCAAAGGCCTCCCAGGAGAAATGCATCACCGAAACTCCGATAAGCCAGCTTAGGGAAAATCCCCCCGCCAGGGGACGGGACCAGCCGGACTCATAATCCAAGCCCCAGTATCCCACAGTTTTATTATTGGTAATGGCATAATTAGACAGGGCGTTATTCCTTCCATCGGCGGTCTGCCCCAGCCAGTCCCGGTCTTCCATGAAGCCGGTAACCCCCGGCAGCCCCAGGTTAATGTCCAGCCGGGAGAAGAAAGTGGGGGCGTTTGTTCTCCCCTCCTGATCCAATCTTAGGGAAAGGCCCAGGTAGTAGAGGGGTTTTATTTCCCAGGTAAGCTCGCTAAGGCGGTTCTCCCATTTGTCCCGGTAAACGGTTTCATAGGCCGTCCCGGTTAGAGCCCCCTCCCGGGCCCCCAGGGAAAAGCGGTAGGTTGGCCGTTGATAAGGCCTGGGGGAAGGTGGGCCCTCCTGGCCGTGGAGAGCCCCGGGAAAGCCCAGCAGGACCAGGGCAAGGAGGATAAGGAATTTACCGGGCTTACTCACCAAACCAGGCCCCCAGCTTTAATCCCAGGCCTAGGCTGGGAGTCCAGCCCCAGTACCGGGTAAAAGTTGTAAAACGATCCTGATCAATGAAGTAGGCCATCTCGCCGCTTACATCGATTCCCCTGTACTTAACTCTATTGCTAAACAGCAGAAAATCAAAAACCCCCTGAACCCTGGCAAAGAGATAAAAGCCGGAGGAAAGATGCCATTCCACCGCCCCAAAGAGGGCCGCCCCCATGGACTGCCTTTCCCACTTCCGGGTTACCGTTCCCCCATCGTTTGCCGTCGTTATGGCGAGGTAATGAAAACCAATGCCTAGGGGAATTTTAAAATAGGGGCGGTCCACCAGCCGGTAGGCCAGGCCGAAGAGGAAATCCGTGGTTTCCGAGTCTTCGCCGGAGTAGAGGACCGTTTCTCCCCTTCCCTGGTAGGGGAGGCTTTTGTACGAAGCGAAAAGGGCCTGATAAAAAAACCCCCGGCGGCTTCCGTCGTAAAACCGGGAGTACCCCGCGCCGATGCCCCAGGGCCCTTCGGACCGGAGGGTTTCCTCCCCCAGGTAGTAAAACCTTTCGGTAAAAAAGGGCGCCCCGTAAAACATCTCCACCCCCCCCAGATTCAGTTGGGAAAAACAGGGGAAAAGGGGAAAAACCAGGAAAAGCAAAAATAGAGACTTTTTCATGGTGTGGCTCCTGCGGGATCAAGGGTAAAATGCAGGATAAAGATATCCTTCCGCAAAACAGGCTCAGTTTGTCCTGTGTCCTGAAAGCCCGTTCCCCCTGTGCTGCCGTTGATGACGATCTCTTCCCCAAAATTGATGACAAAGTCAACAGTTCCATTTTGATAGCCCGCTCCAGAGTATTGCCTTTTTATCTTTAACTGGTAATGGGATGTCCAGGCAAGGACAGGATTGTCTTCGGTGTCTGTTACAGCATAAAACCCTGCATTTTTTTCATTTGCAGCAATAGATTTATAGTCAGCAGGATCATAGTAAAACAATTGCACCGTTTTTGTTTCGTCAAACTCGTAAAACTGAAAATTAAAAACAAGCTCCTCCCCATTTTCCAGGTAATACACCCTGTCCGGGTTTATCACCTCTCCCCCAAGGGTTATGCTGACCGAAAAAGGCTGGGGTTCCGGCACGGGAATGGGTTCCTCCTCCCCCTCATCATCTTTGTCCTTTTTTTCGAGAATTTCCATAACCGCCACCACCGCTTCGGCGGCTACTGCCGCCACAAAGAAGGCCAGCCCAATGACTTCCGAGGCTCCCCCCGTCAACGCGACCACCGCGGGGGATACCAAAAAATTGGCAATGGCAAAGGAAACCACCGCAACGGCATTCAGGGTTTTTTTGACTATGTTGGAAAACCAGCCCAGGGCAACGATGTCCTCTTCCGAAAAGGCCTGATTTAAACTCAGGTAAAGGGCTAATGAGGCGGTCATTTTTTGCATCCGGGCGTTCTGTTCGGCTGTTAGGCCGGGGTCATTTACATAGCTGTTCAGGGCATTCCGGTTTAAAATAAGATTATTAAAGCTGTAATACTCACCGCCCTCCCCAAACATAACGGAGTATTGCTGGAGGGCCACATCGTAGAGGGAAAACCGGGCCGTCGCTTTCTCGGCCCCGGACTGCATATCCAATTGTCCAGGGAAAGGTTTGGCCCTTATGAAAATACAGGGTAATCGTGCTTGCGTTATTGTTGTTAATTATCCGCACCACATCGTCGTAAGCCTCCGGGGAGGTCTCCGCAAGGAGCATCACCCCTTCGGCCGCAGGGTTGTCCTGCACGATGAGGGCCGTTTTTCCCGGATCGGCGTCCCCCTCGCCCAGGGGCTCCGTTATGGGATTGTTGTCCCCGTCCAGATAGAGATAGTAGGGCGTTCCCTTGCCGACCTGATAAACAAATTCCTCGGCCCCCTGGGGCAGGCGCAACAGGGGGGACCCGCAACTGGCCAGGATAAAGGCCGTTAAGGTTAAAACGCTGATAAAAGTCAGGAAAAACCGGTTTTTTGAGCTGATTATTTTGAACTCCTTTTTACATGGCGGCTTAACTATACACCCCTTTAGGATATTAATCCCGAAAAACTTTATTTTTTTAGTCAATTTTTTCCCGCCGGATTAAAAAGGGTGAAAGGGTGAAAGGTGGAGGGTGAAGGGTGAAGGGTGGCCTTTCCTTTGCGGTTGGTTGATTTTTTTTCTCTCCTAGGTTAAGGTGAATCACCATGAAAACAGCCCTTGAACTTTACGACCCCCAGATTTATGAACTCATCCGGCAGGAGGAGGCCCGGCAAAGCGCGGTTATCCGGCTCATCCCTTCGGAAAACTACGTTTCCAAAGCCGTTATGACCGCCACGGGAAGCTGCCTAACCAATAAATACTCCGAAGGCTACCCTGGCCGGCGCTATTACGAAGGCCAGCAGGTTACGGACCTCATCGAAACCATAGCCATCAACCGGGCCAAGAAACTATTCAAGGCGGATCACGCCAACGTTCAGCCCTATTCCGGCTCCGTGGCCAATGCCGACGCGTACTATGCCCTGATTCCCCCCGGGGCCGCTATTATGGGCCTGGACCTGGCCTCCGGGGGCCACCTGACTCACGGCAGCCGGGGCAGCATGACCAGCAAGGTCTTCCGCTCGATTCCCTATAAGGTTAATCCGGAAACCGGTTTTTTGGATTACGACCAAATTCGGGACCTGGCCAAAAAAGAAAGGCCCAACCTCATCATCTCCGGGGCCACCGCCTATCCCCGGACCATTGATTTTCAGATCTTCGGCGACATTGCCAGGGAGGTGGGGGCCTT
>JAISRN010000064.1 GCA_031273605.1 Spirochaetales bacterium
TACTTAATGGCGTTGGACAACAGGTTATTAAGAATCTGTTTAATCCGCAGCTCGTCCCCAAATAAACGGCGGGGAAGGCTTTCCGCCAGTTTCAACCTAAACTCTATGGGCTTGGAGCCTATGCGCACAATGTTAAGCTGGATGGTGTCGTTGATGATTCCCGCCACATCATAGTTGACCGGGGTAATTTCATAATTGCCCGCCTCGATCTTTGATATGTCTAAAATATCGTTGATAATTTCTAAAAGGGTGGAGCCGGAGCTGTAGATTTTTTCCAGGTTGATTCTGGTTTTGGGGGGAATTTCATCCTGAAGTTCCACTTCCGACAGCCCTATGATGGCGTTAAGGGGAGTGCGGATCTCGTGGCTCATCCTGGCCAGAAAGGCGCTCTTGGCCTGGGAAGCCCTTTCGACCAGCCGGGTCTGCAATTCCAATTCCTTGGTGCGCCGACGGACCATTCTTTCCAGGTCTTTTTTCCCAAGCCTGTGCCGTTGTAAAATAATCATGAGCAGAACAAGCAGGCAAAGCATCAGGCCGGAAAGGCCGATCAGCCAGGGAATTTGCGCCCGGGCCAGCTTTCCCCGGTAATCAAAAACCCGGCGGCTCCAGCGTTCCGATATGGCCTCGGTGTCAATTAGCTGCATGGTTTTGGAAATAATGGAACACAGAACGGCCTGTTCCGGATTAAAACCAAAGGTGTATTCCTGGGATTCCTTAAAAATAATGTTAGCCTTAAAACCCAGCCTTTCCTTATAATTTGTTAAGCCAAGGAGCAGATTATTGGTGGCCATAACCAAATCAACTTCCCCCTGTTCCAGGGCGGTCCAGGCATCATTAATGTTTTGATACATCCTGGTGCGTGCCAGGGGAAACCACTTCTGAAAATCCCCGGAAAAAGCGGCCCCCTCCACCAGCCCTATGGGGCGGTAATTGATTTCATGTAAATTAATGTCCCTATAATCGAAGCGGGAAATAAGGCTGTAATAATCCGTTTGATACGAGACCGGGGGCAGAAGGAAGCGGCCCTCCTGTTCTCCGGAACGAATCAGCGCCGTAATCATGGCCGCCCCGCCCGTTTCAACCGCGGCCAAAAGTTCGGGCCGCTCTGCCTGGGGCGGATTTACCAGCCTAAAGGCAAGCCCGGTAAGCCCCTCGATCTCCTTGAGCACATCAAAGGCAATCCCCTGCCAGGCTTTTTCCGAAGCATTATAAAAACTACAGGGATAATTGTCATACTCCGCGGTTACCGGAATGGGAAGGTTTAACGCCGTCCTGTCCCTGATGTAGTTCCGTTCATCCTCGCTAAGGCGGACAAAGGTTTCGTAACGGTTGTAATCCTCCCGCCCCAGGTCATGGAGGCTTAAAATATGATAGATAAAGCCGTTATCAATAACCTTCTGAACCGCCGCGATAATCGGCTCAAGTTCGGGATTGGCGGTGGACATAGACACCATAGAGTAGGTCAGGGGGAAAAAATCTTCAACATACATATCCGGGTAGCCGATAAAGGCAGTTTTGGAAACTTCTTCTTCAATGTAGGCGTCAATTTCGCCGCTCCTAAGCATCCGGTAGGCCGCGTCATAACCGTCAACAAAAACCGCCTCAAAGGGATTCCGTTCCAGGGCGGCCACCTGATCGTGGGTTATGGTACCCTCCAAAAAGGCATAACGGAGGGGCCGGAACTGGGCAATTTCCCCCAGTTTTCCGCTGCCCTGGATACGAAAAAGTTTAATCCCCCTTTCGGCAATGGCGTCGGTCATAAAATAAGTTTTAAGCCGCTCCTCCGTTTTGGTCAGCTCCCCCGTAAAATCGATCTCCCGGGACAAGAGCCCGGCAAGCAGGGAATCCCATTCATAAATGACTGTCTCGAAGGTTATCCCGAACAGGTCCGTAAGCCATTGGCAAAAAAGAAGGGAAAACCCCTTCATCCTGCCGTCCTGATCGTAAAATGCATCGGTGGATAGGGTCATGCCGTAGACAAGGCGGGATCGCCGGGTTTTGAGGGCCTCAATCGCCTTTATCTCGTTTTCGGTTATCCCCGGTATATCCCGGTAAGACCGGTAACTAAAGGTTTCATCCTCAACCGGGGGGGCCTGGCCGCGGCAGCCGGACGCCAGAAGAAGTAATCCCGTCATCCACAGACCGGTTATTCTTTTGAACTTATCCATAGGCTGTTCTGCCTCCTCTTCCCGCTATAGCGCCGATTCGCCCCCCTATTATATCACATTTAACGGCCCATAATGAACTACCCCGCCGTGGGGCTGCTTTTGACCCGCCCCCTAAAACAAAGGAGATATTAATACATTGCGAGGTTTATGTTCCCGGCGAAATAAAGGAATCGTGCATTGTTGAATTTATAATCGCTCAAACGTATTTACCCAAATTGATAAATGGTTTTGATGTTATATTCAAAGAATTAGGAATTGATTAAAGCTTAAAATATTAGGCCCTTATTTTGGCCGTTAAAGCGCCGCAGCAGCCGGGAGGTCAAAAAAACCGCCTTTGAGAAATTCCCAAAGGCGGCGCTGACGGAAAAACTGCGGTATGCCGGACGGGTTAACGGATTATTTTCCCGCCGCCTCCTGCCACAATTTTACGCCGGAATCGTCTTTAAACTTGTAGGCCGGCCTGGGAGTATAGTGGGTATGTAAAAGATGATGGGCCTTTTCGCTAAGGGGCTTGCCCAGGTACTTTTCGTAGACCTCCATAATGTCCGGGTTCTGATGGGAGCACCGGTAAAGAGATTTTTCATCGTCCCGGTAAAGGCCGTTTATGCGCTTTTCCCGGGTGCCATCCTCGGTTCCGTAGGGCTGCCCTCCTCCGGCAATGCAGCCTCCCCGGCAGGCCATAACTTCAACAAAGTGGTAGGGCAGCTCTAGGCCCTTCTCTTTGGCCGCCCGGATCTCATCAAGGACGGATTTAACATTGGCCAGGCCATGGGCTACCGCTACCTTAACCGGTGTTCCCTTAAAATCCACCTCCCCTACCTTAATGCCTTCCATACCCCGCACCGGCTTAATCGTAACATCCTTAAGCTCCTGGTGGGTAACCAGGTAATAGGCGCTGCGGACGGCGGCTTCCATAACCCCCCCGGTAACGCCAAAGATGGTTCCCGCGCCGGAGTAAAACCCAATGGGGCTGTCGGCTTCCTGCTCTTCCAGGTTGACAAAATCAATCCCCGCGGTTTTAAAGAGCCGGGATATTTCCCGGGTGGTAAGCACCAGGTCCATATCCGCATAGCCGGAGGAGTACATATTTTCGTCCCGCATAATTTCATATTTTTTAGCGGTACAGGGCATGATGGCCACGCTGTAAATCTTGGCCGGATCAATATTCCGAACCTCGGCAAAGTAAGTTTTGGTCAGGGCCCCCTGCATCATCATAGGCGACTTGGCGGAAGAAAAATGGGGAATCATGTCCGGATAGTATTTTTCCATGTAATCCGTCCAGGCCGGGCAGCATGAGGTAAGCTGGGGCAGGTCCCCTTCCTTCTCCACAAGCCGCTTAACCAGCTCCGAACCTTCTTCCATGATGGTCAGGTCCGCGGCAAAATTGGTGTCAAAAACCGTATCCACCCCCAACTGCCGCAGGGCAGCGTAAATCTTGCCCGTGGTTACCGTACCCGGAGGCAGGCCAAAGGCTTCGCCCACCGCCACCCGGACCGCCGGCGCTATCTGAACCACCACATGGGTTTCCGGATCGTTAATGGCCTTAAGCAGGGTTAGGGTTTCATCCTTTTCGTAGATGGCCCCCACGGGGCAGTGGGCGGCGCACTGGCCGCATTTAATGCAGGGGCTTTCGTTTAAGGGAAGCTCGCCCACAGGGGCCAGCCGGGTGCCCTCCCCCCGGTGGAGATACTCAAGGGCCCACACATCCTGAAGCTGCTGGCATACCTGCACGC
This sequence comes from Spirochaetales bacterium, assembly GCA_031273605.1. GTDB lineage: Bacteria > Spirochaetota > Spirochaetia > UBA9216 > UBA9216 > JAISRN01. Next base: position 3,902 of record JAISRN010000064.1, read on the forward strand.
AGCGTCCGCATTGGATGCACTTGGCGGGGTCTAAAATGACGGAAGGGGAACTTGCGTCCACCGGAAGCGGACGGACATTGCGCTCAAAGGGAATTTCCCTAACGGCAAATTCCGCGGCCAGCTTTTGCAGTTCACAAAACTGGTTGCGGCCGCAGGTGAGGCACTCCTGGGGATGGTTGGAAAGGGTAAGCTCCACCACGGTTTTTCTAATCCGGTGAATCTCCTCGTCATGGGTAATGTAGTTCTGCCCCTGGGTAACATCGGTAGCGCAGGCCCGGACCAGCCGGGGAGAGCCTTCAACCTTAACCACGCAGATACCGCAGGCCGCCCAAGGTTTTAAGTCTTTATGATAACACAAGGAAGGAATGCTTACTCCAATCATCCGGGCGGCTTTGAGGATTTTGGTGCCCTCGGGGACCGAAACCGGTTTTCCGTTTATTTTTATGTCGATCATGTTCACTCTCCTTAAATGAATCAGGCGGCCTAGAGCCTTGTAATGGCGCCGAACTTGCAGCCCGTAAAACAGGCGCCGCATTTAATGCAAAGATTGTTGTTAATTGTATGGGCAACCTTCCGCTCGCCTGCTATGCAGTTTACCGGACACTTCCGGGCGCAGGCGGTACATCCAATGCACTTATCCGGATTAATGACATACCTAACCAGTTCCTTGCACTTTCCGGCCCGGCATTTCCCCTCGGCAATGTGTTCCAGGTACTCATTCCGAAAGTATCTTAGGGTAGAAAGCACCGGATTGGCCGCGGTCTGTCCCAAACCGCAAAGGGCCGCCTTCTTCATGGCTTCGCCAATCTGCTCCATTTTGGCGATGTCTTCCATCACCCCCTGCCCTTTGGAGATGCGGTTTAAAATATTGTAGAGCTTTTTCGTGCCGATTCGGCAGGGGGCGCACTTTCCGCAGGATTCCTCAACGCAGAAGTCCATGTAAAACTTGGTAACATCCACGATGCAGTCGGTCTCGCTCATGACGATCATTCCCCCGGAGCCCATCATGGAACCAATGGAGGTAAGGCTGTCAAAATCAATGGGAATGTCCAAAAACTCGCTGGTGATAACCCAGCCGGAAGGCCCGCCGGTCTGAACGGCCTTAAAAGCCTTGCCGTTCCGGATGCCCCCGCCGATGTCGAAGACAATTTCCCGCAGGGTGGTTCCCATAGGGACCTCCACCAGGCCGGAATTGTTGATCTGCCCGGTAAGGGCAAAAACCTTGGTGCCGGAGGAGCGTTCAGTTCCGATAGAAGAAAACCACTTGCCGCCCTTGAGGATGATCACAGGTACGTTAGCCCAGGTTTCCACATTGTTAATAACCGTCGGTTTATCCCAAAGCCCCTGGATGGCAGGAAAGGGCGGCTTGGGGGTGGGCATTCCCCGCTGGCCTTCGATGGAGCAGAGGAGCGCCGTCTCCTCGCCGCAGACAAAGGCCCCGGCCCCCAGGCGAATCTCAATGTCAAAACTAAAATCGCTGCCTAAAATGTTTTCCCCCAAAAGTCCGTAGTCCCGGGCCTGGTCCATGGCAATTTGAAGCCGCTGAATAGCCAGGGGATACTCCGCCCGGATATAGATGATGCCCGTATTCGCCCCCACGGCGTACCCCGCTATGGTCATAGCCTCCAAAACGCTGTGGGGGTCTCCTTCCAGGGTGCTCCGGTCCATGTAGGCCCCGGGGTCCCCCTCGTCGGCGTTGCAAACAATGTATTTTTGATCGCTTTGTACCTGTTTAGAAAAGTTCCATTTTGCCCAGGTGGGAAACCCGGCGCCCCCCCTTCCCCGGAGGCCGGAATCCTTCATCTCCTGAATCACCTGGTCCGGGGTCATTTCAAAAAGGACCTTTTCCAGGGCCTTGTAGCCGTCCCGGGCAATGTACTCATCGATCTTCTCAGGATCAATAAAACCGCAGTTTCTTAGCACCACCCTAACCTGCTTTTGATAGAACTGAATGTCCTCCATCTCAAAAGCCTTGGGCAGGCCCTCTTCGGCGTAGAGCAGCCGGGGAATCACCCGCCCCTTAACGATGGTCTCGGCAATGATTTCCCGGGCGTCCCCGGCTTTCACGTTAACGTAAAAAGCATCTTCGGGGAGAATCTTGACGATGGGCCCCTTTTCGCAGAAGCCGAAACAGCCGGTCTTAACCACCTGCACATCGTCCATGACATTTTGGGCTTTCGTTTCTTTAACGATAGCATCATAAATCTCATTGGCTTTACTGGATTCGCAGGCGGTTCCCCCGCAGACCAGAATAAAGTTTTTTACTGACATTCCTTCCCCCTTAATTCCGGATGACGTCCGCTGCAGGCCTGTCAAAAATATGGTTTTCCACCAGCTTTTTCTTTACCAAATGGGTTTCGACTATTTCCCTGGCAGTGTCCGCATCTACCTTGCCGTAGATGGTGTCGGGCATACCGGGAACCCTAATCTCCGCGGTGGGCTCCACATAGCAAAGCCCCATGCAGCCGGTCTGCTTAACCGTTACATTTTTAAGCCCCGCCGCATCAATGGCGCTCAAAAAAGCCTCCAGGCTTACCTTCGCCCCCGCAGCGATACCGCAGGTTCCCATGCCGATAATAATTTCAATGTCCTTGCCCTCTAGGCTGCGGCGTTCCAAATCACTTTTTTTGGTTTCCCGCAGCTTTCTTAAATCCTCAAGAGTCATCTTTGCCATTTCTCTCTCCCGCCAACCTGTTTAGCCTTTTCCCTTAAGGCTTTACAAAAAAATATTTAAAAGCCCTTAGGCTTCCAGACTATCTTCCTGGTTTGCCAAAAACTCCCCGGCCAATTTTAAGGATTCCGCCCGATCCAAATCCCCCAGGGCTTCCCTAAGCTCCCCCCGGCTTATCCGGTACTCATCCTCCCGCCCCCCCCGGCATAACCGCCGGTGAATGGTTAACTCGTGCTCCCCCCCAAAAAGAAGGGCCTGAAGAAAAGCCTCCGCCAGCCTGCCCTGGGGCGGGGAATCCATCCCCCCCAGATCAAAACCAAAACTCAAAACCGTTCCCCGGCCTTTTTCCGAAACCAGGGAAAATTCCCCCCCCGCCAAATCCACGGCCTGCTTTAAAAACGGAAGGCCGAGGCCCACCCGGCGGTGAATATGCTTTTTCCCGTTGGTAAAAAAAGGGTCCAAAGCCCTTTCCTGCTCATCCCGGCTCATGCCGCAGCCGTCATCCTCGATAGATATCTTAATCCGCTCCCCTTCCTGCCGGACATCCACCTTAATAAGTTTGGCCCCGGCCTCTATGGAATTTTGAACACAGTCAACCACAAAATCCCCTAAAACGGCGTGCATGAAAGGGACTTAACGATGAAACTTGGCTATGATCTCCGGCATCTGATCGGTGGACACCTTGCCGAAAACCTCGCCGTCTATCAGGATAACGGGGGCCAGACCGCAGCACCCGACGCAGCGTACGGCTTCCATGGAAAACTGCCGATCATCGGTTACCTGATTAACCCCGATGCCCAGCAGGGTTTCAATTTCGTCAATAATATCCTGGCTGCCCTTGAGGTAACAGGCGGTCCCCAGGCAGACCTGAATTTTATGCAGCCCCGGCTCTTTTAATTTGAAGAAATGATAAAAGGTGATGACGCCGTAAATTTTTGCCAGGGGGACAGCCAACAGTTCCGCCACTTTGATGGCCGCCTCCCGGGGAATATAACCAAAGTGTTCCTGCACCTTGTGGAGAACCATTATTAAATTTCCTGGTTTTTCCTTCCACTCGGCAATAAAAGAAAGCAGTTCGGGTGAGAACTCTTTTGTGCTGACCGCCATTCATAGGCCCCCTATAACTTAGGAATGAGAGGCAGTTTCAAAACCGGTTATTCCGAAACCGTCCCCGGCATTTTCAGGCAAAACTTGCGAAATATGCCATTTTTCCTGGTTCTAATTTCAAACTTGACTTTTTTGAATTACCTCAGTATATTCTACTCTTTATATTATATTTCACAATTTTAAATATGTAAAGGGAAAAAAACAAAAAATAGAAAAAGTTTTTGGTTAATCTACATTAATATTTATTTCATAATATAAACTAATGATGAAGCAATTATTTTTATAAGTAGGTTGTTATCTATAATAAACTATCATTATATTATTATCTATTCATTAAATCATTAAAATTTCAGCGCCAAACATGAACAACCCTGCCGCAGAGGGCTGACCCTGCGTTGGATGCCGCTGCAAATCAGCCTGCTTAAATAATTTTTCATTTATTTTCATCCAAAGGGCAGGTCCGCGGGGCTTGCGCAAATTAACCCCGGTTTTTGTGCGGAAATCCTGCTTTTTTTGGGGATTTTTTTCTAATGTTGCGTTTTTCCCCGTTATCTCCTACCAGGCAGCGCCCTGGGATAAGAATCCCCCCGGTCTAATATCATGCCTGAAAGCATTGAAAAGGATGATGTTTTGATGTGGGCCCTGGCCGGACGAAGACGAACTTATAACCGGGCTATCTCGGCGGGGCTTAGGCCGGTGATTTCCTGGACAACTTCAACGGAAAGCCCTCGACTTAAGGCTTTTCTTGCCGCCTCCCGCCGACCGGCTTCTATGCCTTCTTCCCGGCCCTCCTCTCGGCCTTTAACTATGCCAAGGACCTCTCCTTCTTCCCGGCCTTCTTCCCGGCCCTTTTCCAAGCCATCTTCCAAGCCTTCCTCATACCAGACTTCTTTGGCATCGTCGATGTTCCATTCCGTTAGTAACATGTTCATCACCTCCGAACTATGCTCCGCTAAAAACGCACGAAGTACATTGTGCTTCAGGCAGTACTCTATCGCCGCCTTCATCGCTTCCTCAGGCCCCATCGTTTCCCGGTTCTCCCTCACCTTCCCGACAAAAACGCTGTAGCCCTCCAGCTTCCCGCTCCGCCGCGCTATCTCCTCATTGTGCCCGTGGTTGATGTTGTATACTTTCACCGTTAATTCTAACTCCGGCGGGGCAAAGGTTTTCCCGGTAAGGTTCTCCAGCGCCTCAAAACAGTCCGAAAGTTTCAACGTTACCTGGTCAGGATAGGGTTCCGCCCCGTTATACAGAACGATGAATTCAGGAAGAGGCACCTTGATGAGCTTCCCCCGGTAGAGATTTTTCTGAGGCTTTGCTCCTTCTTCCAGAATCTTTTCATACAC
>JAISRN010000164.1 GCA_031273605.1 Spirochaetales bacterium
GATATTCTCCGTCTGGACGCCCAGATCACCTGGACGGGAAAAACCAGCCTTGAGGTTCGGGTGGATAGTTACGTGGAACGCCTGGGCGGCGGGGAAAAATGGATTAACCGGGCCTACCTGGTTTTTGTGGCCTTAAACCCCGACGGCAGCTCCGCTCCGGTGGTTCCCTTTGTGCCCCGGACGGAGGCGGAAAAATCCGAATGGGCCCAGGCGGAAAGGCGGCGGCAAATCCGCCTGGAAACCCGCCGGGACTAGATCCCCGGCCTGAGGTTGAAAACCAAAAGCACCCCTTCGCCGGCGGGTCCGGTGGTTCTCAATTCGAGGCGGCCCCTCCGGACTTCCCAGGACGAGGCGTTTTGCAAAAGCCCCAGGTAATCCCCCTCGGTAAGCTCCGCAGGTTCCCTAAGGGGCGCTATGAGGGTTCCCGCGGCGGGGCTCAGGGTGAGGGAGCCTTCGTACTCCCCGTAGGGCCCGTAAAAATGGTTGGGCGCCCCGGTACCGCTGTACCGCCCCCCTTCAAACCTCAGGGTAAAAACATCCCCAAAGCCCTGGGCGGTTAATTTCTCCCGGTCCAGGGAAATGACGCCGCCGGGGGTAACAACCTCCCCCAGAATCCACTCCCGGCCCTGAAGATCGTCAAAGGTCCGAACCTCCAGGGGGGCGGCCGCGGCCTGGGCCCTCCCCGCGCAGGAAAAGGCCAGCCCTGCCAGGAGGATCATCCCCCCCAGGGCCCCGTGAATCCGCCGATAGTCCTTGGGGCGAAGGTTTTCCCCCGGTTTTTGTTTCATCTTTGTCTCTCCCTTTTTTAAGTATAGCCCTTAATCCGGGTTTAAACAAGGGTTACGGGAATTCCCCGGTCTTCTATGCCCCGGACCAGGGCGGGACTTATCTTTTTGTCGGTGATGATTCGGCTTAACCGTTCAAAGCCTTCGATGACGTTAAAACAAACCTTGCCGAACTTGCTGGAATCGGCAATAAGAACAATTTCCCGTGAAATGGACATCATTTTTTTGATCATGGGCACCATAACATTGGAAAAAAGGGACAGGCCGTAGTCAAGGTCAATGCCGTCCACGGTAAAAAACAGCTTATTGGCAAATTGAATTTTATTAAAACTATAAGAATCTTCGGAAAGGGTGTAGTCGTTTTGAATTTCCCCCCCCAGGATAAAGGTGTGGATGTTCTTTACCCGGGATAATTCCTGGGCCAGGGACAGGGAGTTGGTCATAACCCGGATGTTAATATCCAGGCCGCCTATGATCTTTCCCGCCATAAAGGGGGTAAGTCCGGGCCCCAGGAGGATTGTGTCTTTGTCCGCTATCATGGTGGTACAGTGTTCGGCAATGCGGATAACCTCATCAATGGCCGGGTAAAAGCCGCAGGAGGATAGGGGGGTGGTAAAGTCTTCCCGCAGAATAACTCCCCCCCCCAGGGTCTGAACAACCTGGCCGGAAAGCTCCAGGTTTTTAATGTCCCTCCGGATAGTGGCGGTAGAAACCTCAAAGGAATCCGCCAGCTCTTGCAGGGTGGCGTTTCCCCGGAGCCTGAGAAAACTGGTTATTTCGTTAATACGGTTTGTTTTTTTTATCATAATCCGGCTAGACCAGGTGAAATAACCCCACCACGGCCTTGGCGTCAAAGTTAGCGTTAAACTCTTTGACGGCCTCTTCGGTGGTACCGACAAAAACCTCGGCGCCCCTTTTTTTTAATTCTTCCACCGCCTCGTCGGCAATCTTGATGGGAATCCGGAAACCTAAGCCCACGGTAACCAGTTGGGGCTGGGCGGCAAAGACGGAATCCAGGTCTTCGATGTTAATGGTGGTGCGGCTCTTGATCCACCACCGGGTATCCATGTGGTTCTTAAAAACGATGGTGTCCGCCCGGGATACCTTGCCCTGGAATAAGAGCTTTCCTAATGAAACTGAATCGATCATAAGTTTATTCCTTTATAAATGAAATAATCTTTTCTATATCCGCCTCCATTCCCACGCCGGTAAGAAAAGAGATGGTCTGGATAACAGGAATAGCCCCCGTGCCGTTTAACGGCGCCTGGGTGGTGGTAACGATCAGGTCTACCCCGTGGAGCTTGCCGGGAACCTCGGCGGACCGGCACTGATCAATATTAACACTATAACCCTTGGCTGCCAAGAGCTCGCTGATTTTCCTGGCAACCACGGTACTCGTGGCAATGGCCGTTCCGCAGGCCACCAGGATCTTTTTCTTTCTCATCCTTTTTTATTCCTCCACAAGGCCGCCTTTCCTAGTTTCCCCGGCTTTGCAGAAAGGCCCGGATCTCGTCATCCGTGGCCAGGGAGAGGGCTTTTTGGGCCCGGCCCCGGCATTCTTCATAATTCAGCCCCCGGATAACCGCCAGGGTCTGGGGGAAAAGCTGGGGGGTAACGGAAAGCTCCTCCACCCCCAGGCCGATCAGGAGGGGAACCGCTTGGGGATGGGAAGCCAGTTCGCCGCAGACCCCCGCCCATTTTCCGTTTTTTACCGCCGCCCCGGCGGTCATGGCAATGCCCCGGAACAGCCCGGGGTGAAAGGTTTGGTAGTAGGAGCTTAACTCCTGGTTGCCCCGGTCCACGCACAGAACATACTGGGTAAGATCGTTGGTCCCCAGGCTCACGAAGCTGCCCTCCCGGGTCAGCTCGTCGGCCAAAAAGACCGCCGCCGGGGTTTCGACCATCACCCCCAGGGGAGGGTCCGGCTTGTGGGGAACCCCCCGGGCGGCCAGATCGGCGGCGGCCTCCCGGACAAGGTCCCGGGCCAGGCGGAATTCCTGAACCGAGGAGATCATGGGGAACATGATCCGGATATCCCCCTCCGCCGCGGCCCGGAGCAGGGCCCTAAGCTGGGTTAAAAAAAGGTCCCGGTTCTTCAGGCAGACCCGGATTCCCCTAAGCCCCAGAAAAGGGTTGTCTTCCTTGGGAAGGGCCAGGGCCGGGACCTCTTTGTCGCCCCCTATGTCCAGGGTGCGGATGATGAGCATCCCCCCCTTTAATTTTCGGGCCGCCTCGGCGTAAACTTTAAACTGCTCCTCCTCCCCGGGAAGTTCCGGGGATTTGAGGAAGAGGAATTCGGTTCTAAAGAGCCCCACGCTTTTGGCCCCCAGGTCCATGGCGGTACAGAGGTCTTCCACCGAACCAATGTTGGCGGAAAGGGTGATTTTTTTGCCGTCCCGGGTTACCGGTTCCAGGTCCTTCATTTTAAGGAGCTCTTCCTGACTCTCGTCATAGGCCCTTCCCTGCTCCTTTAGCTTCTCCGCCGTTTCCCCGTCGGGATTAAGGTAAAGGAAGGCCCTGTCGTAATCCCGCACATCCAGGATAGCCTCATCCCCCTTGGCCGCCGCCGCCATAACCCCGGGAACCCCCACCGCGGCGGGCAGGCCGAGGCTCTTAGCCAGGATGGCCACGTGGGAGGTCCGGCCCCCCTTTTCGGTAACAAAGCCCCGGATGTTCTTCCGGTCCATCAGGGCGGTATCGGAAGGAAAAAGCTCCTCCGCGGCCACCAGGCTCTCCGGGGGAAGGCAGGCCAGGGAGACCTCCTCCCTGCCCAGGAGATTGCGCCGAAGCCGCCGGGAAACATCCTCCAGGTCCGCCAGGCGCTGGGCGTTATAGGAGTTCTCCTCCATTTGGGCAAAGAGGAGGGAGTACTCCCCGTGGGTCTGCTCCAGGGCGGTTTCCGCGGTGAGCCCCCCGGGCTTTAGCTTGTCTTTGATCTCCTGCTTAAAATCCTCGTCCTCCAGCATGGTCATCTGGGCCCGGAAGATGTGGCCGTAGGTTTCGCCCAGGCTGCCGGAAAGGGAATTCTTAATTTTTTCCAGCTCCCGGAAAGAGGCCAGGTAGGCCCCTTCCAGCCGGGCCTGCTCCTCCTCCGGGCTGCCCGGGGGCTGCCCGCCCCCTTGTAAGTCGGGGGCCTCGTAGCGGTAAATCCGGCCCGCGGCCAAACCCGGCGAAGCGGTGACTCCTTCCAGTTGTTGCATCTTCACCAGTCCCTTTCCGGTTTTTCGCCGGTCATTTGGGCCCCCACCGCCCCGCGGAGGAGGGCGTAGATCTCCTCCGCGTTCTGGGCATTGAGGATGGCTTCCAGGGTGTCGTTATCCTGGTAGGCATTAATTAAAACTTCCAGCATGTATCCGATTTGCTTTTTTTCGTGGAGGGCAAACATGGAGATAAGCTGCACCGAAAGGGTCTCATCGGGGGCCCCCATGGAGAGGAACTCCACCGGCCGAGCGAGCCGGGCAAAAAGGATGGCCGACCGGTTGACATGTTCGGCGTCGGTATGGGGAACGGCAATCTTGTGGCCCTCCATAGGCAGGGCGGAGGGGTACTTCCGTTCCCGGTCCAGGATGGCGGGGACAAAGCTCTCCTTCACGTATCCCTTTGACAGGAGAATCCGGGCCATGCTTTCCAGGGCCTGCTCCCGGGTGTCCGCCTCCAGGTTGTCTAAAATTAAATCCGGTTTGAGCATATCGTCAATATCCATATCGTCTCCTTAACAAGATTAATTTTATTATGGCGGAGAATACCGGGAATGTCAAAAGAAAATGACGCAATTTTGAAAAAATAAGACGGCATTTTTGAAAAAATTTGTCAAAAACCGCTTTTCCTTTGCAATTTTTTGCTTTATCATTTGAAATTAGGCGAATTTTTCTTGACAACCGGAAAAACTATCCCCATAATGAAGGCTAAGGTTTTCAAGAGGCAGTTTGATTTGAGGGGCTGCCTATTTTAGCCGTGCCAAGGGAACCCCCTGGGAAGATCTCCGGGCCGGTCTTTGAGGAGAAGAATGAATGAAAACAATTTTACTGGCTTGCGGAACCGGGATCGTTACTTCCACCGCGGTTCGGGCAAAACTGTCTAAGGCTCTGGATGAAAGGGGCTACGAGGGAAAATACAAGATTGTTCAATGCAAGATAGCCGAAGTGCCGGCTGCATCGGCCAACGCCAATCTCTGTGTCGCCACCACCCAGGTATCCGGGGAAACCAAGTGCCCCGTTATTTTAGGGGTTTGTTTTCTTACCGGCATCAACACGGCGCCGGTGCTGGAACAAATCACCAAACTGCTGGACGAATAGGGGCCGGCTTCAAAAATTTTTTGAGCCCGGCCCAGGCAGTTTTTTAAAACTGCCAAAATAGACGGACGGTTCCTAAATTTCCCTGTAAGGGAACGTCTGCGTTTCCAAAATCAATAGGAGGTTGCCATGATTGTATGGGAAGGAATTCTTAAGTTTTTCGGAATCATTTCCGGCCTAGGCGCTTCGGTAATGATGCCCATCATTATTTTTGTGATGGGGGTTGTTCTGAAAGCGGGGGTGGGAAAGTCTCTCCGGGCGGGTTTAACCGTTGGGGTGGGCTTTATCGGCCTTAACCTGGTTATCGGGATGATGGGCAATAACTTAGGCCCCGCGGTTCAGGCTATGTCCCAGCGGTTTAACCTGTCCCTTTCGGTGCTCGATGTCGGCTGGCCCGCCGCGGCGGCGATTGCCTTCGCCTCCACCGTGGGCGCCATGGTTATTCCGGTTTGTCTGGCGGTCAACATCGTCATGCTGCTGACCAACACCACCCAAACCATCGACATTGATATCTGGGACTACTGGCATTTTGCCTTTACCGGGGCCTTAGTGGCCATTCTTACCGGTAGTCAGGCCCTCGGCGTTCTGGCCGCTGTCCTTAACGAGGTGATCGTTATCGTTATCGGCGATTACACCGCTCCGGGGCTGGAAACCTACAACCAGCTTCCCGGCATCTCCCTCCCCCACGGGTTTACCACGGCCTTTGTTCCCGGGGCGCTGATCATGAACTGGATCATCGACCATATCCCCGGACTGAACAAGATTCAATTTGACATGACGAAACTGCAAAAGCGCTTCGGCGTTTTCGGCGAACCCATCCTGGTGGGAACCGTGCTGGGGATCATCATCGGTATCGTGGCGGGCTACAGCTACCAGCAGGTTTTGCTCTTGGGCATCACCCTGGGGGCCGTGCTGGTCCTTATCCCCAAGATGGCCGCCATGCTTATGGAAGGGCTCCTGCCCATTTCCGACAGCGCCTCGGATTTTATTTCCAAGCGCTTCTCCAGCCGGGGCAAGATTTACATCGGCCTCGACTCCGCGGTAGGCATCGGCCACCCCACCACCTTGGCGGTTTCCCTGGTGCTGGTTCCCCTAACGGTCTTCCTGGCGGTGGTTCTGCCGGGCAACAAGGTGCTGCCCTTTGCGGACCTGGCGGTTATCCCCTTCATGTTTGTTCTTAT
>JAISRN010000190.1 GCA_031273605.1 Spirochaetales bacterium
CGGTATTTTGCCAAAAGGGCGGCGTCCGTATCGGAGAGATTGAGGCCGGGGGCGGAAAATATTTGACCCCGGCCGTCCCGGAGCCATGCGGTATTGACGTAAAATTCTCTGGAAACGGAATCAAAAAACCGCAGGCTGGGATTGGTTTTTTTCCCGCTTAATATCATGGATATGTAGGATTGGGTAAACCCTATTTTTTGGGCAAAATCCCGCTTTTTCATACCCAAATTGGCAATGAGGGAATCCAACCGGCCGGCGAGTGTCGTATTCATACTGGTTAAATTGTAGTGATTTTTCTTAACTGGGTCAATTGATCCCCCTCCTAAAACAGGGGGAACTTTTTTCTTGACAGAATTAACCAAGATAATTATAATGTAACCCAGTTAATCAAGGGGAGGATCAGATGGAAAAGGCGGATATTGAAATGAAGCTTACCGCCATGCCTTTTGAGGAAAAGATAAAACTTCTGGGTGAAGAAGATAAAGCCTACATAAGGGGATACATCGAAAAAGCCGTTTTAGATTGCGAAAAGTTAAAAAGCGCAAAAAAACACCGGGAAAAAGAGGCGGGACATGAAAAATTGAAATTGCCCGGGGGAGCGGATGAAGCAGGGGTTGAACCCCAGAAAATATAACAACAAGGAGCAGGGTGTTACGTCGTAACACTTCCGATTAACGGCGGCGCTAAACGCGCCTGTATTTAGAGGAGTATATAAATGAAAAGGGTAACAGGAATAATCGTACTACTGTGCGCCGCGATGATTTTTGCGGCGGGGTGCAGTTCTGTACAAAGCGGCGCCCGGGAAGGAGTCAGCAACGGTGTGAGCGCATGGATCTCGGGGCTTTTCCGCAGCGGGGGAAACAGCGGTTCAGACGGGAACGGCGCCGGGGGCACAAGCACGGCCCCGGAACGCAATTATTCGGGGAGCTCCCAAGGGGTTCCCTGGCCTTCCGATACCGAATGGGGCAGATACGGTCTTTCCGGTCTGAGTCAGCCTCCCGGTACCGATGTAACCGCGGCGGCCCTGTATCTGGGGGCCTACCATGTGGGTCTTATCAATGGCGGCAGGCCGGCCTTTGAAAACCTTATCTCCCAGATAGAAAATATGGCCGGAGCGGAGATTATGACCGACATGAGCGCCTCCGATGGGCGGATGGTAGGTTACAGTCTTTCAGGCGGCGCTGTCCAGATAAGCGTGGATTTTGTTAACGGCGACATTGCCATAACCGCGTCAAAGTAGCCATTTTCAGAGGTTGCAGTTCCAAAATCTGACCTTTTGGAACTACCTCAATTGTTAAGAACAAAATCCGCCCGGTCTGGGAACCGGACGGATTTTAACATCACGCCCCGCTTCTGCTGGTCATCTTCCAGGAGTAAGAGGATTAACCGGTCGCGGATAAAATACTGGTCATCGCGGACGGAACGGTTGCCCAGCAGGGCAGCCACGATGAGCTTATGGCTCAGGGCGGCATTTACCGGGATTTTGTTACGGCCCGGGAAACAAGCCGGGGCTGGAGCAGAAGAAAGGCGGCAGGTTAGGGGAGTCTTCCGTATGTGGGGGAACAAATCCCCCAGAATCAAGGCTATCGTGGGGAAATTTTTGTTTTATATCGTGATGATAAAATTTTTAAAAAATCAGAATTTTAATTCCTCTATATTTTTACTGTACTTCATGTATATCAAGTAATTTATTCCGGCATATTTACTGAATTTTTGTTTTTTTCTGTAAATTTCTTTATATCCTAGTTTCTCATATAATTTTACCGCAGGTATATTGGTGTCCGCAACTTCCAATATATATTCATTATATTCAGGAAATGTCCATAGATGCCTCATAATTGCGGACGCTATGCCCTGGCCTCTGTATTTTTCCGATGTTGCGACAAATTCAACAGAGGCCGTTTTTTCGTTTGTTTCTACCGGATATTTAGGATATTTTTGAAAATAATTTTTAAACACCATATCCGCCGATATGCCTTTAATTAATCCAAGATGTTTTATAAATGTTTTTTTGTCATGTTGTATACAAAATGTTTTCATATTTGTACAGGCCATTATTCCGGCAATTTCATTATTTGCTAATGCAATATAAAATAAATCCAACACAAATATATGGGCAAGCGCCTTTTTTAGTATATTATAATCTTTTGAAAAAAATCTTAAATCTTTTCCAAAACCTTGAACAAATATTTCACTGATTTTTTCTCTGATGCCCTTCTCGATTTCATTTGCCCGTTTAATTTCTATCATTTCTGCCCTTCCTCCCGGACGGCAAAACTCACCGCCGGATAGGCCGCCCCTTGTAAAAGCTCCAGCACCCCGTGGACGTTTTGAAAGGGGGTTCTCCGGTCTGCCAGGACGTGAATCCCGGTGTCCGGGGCCCGGTCCGACAAGTCTTCAATCAGGGCCTTTGCCTGGGCAAGATTTCCGGGAAGGCCGTTTAAGTAAATTTCTCCCCCCTCAGTAATGGCTATCTCACAATTTTTGTCCCTCCGGGTATCGTAGGCCCTGGGGGTTTCAGGATAATCAATTTTAATTTTTTGGGGATTCCCCGCAAGGGAAATTAAGAGAACAAAGATTAATAATAAAAAAGCCACATCGGACAGGGAATCGGCGGGAATGAAAAACGCCCCTCTCCCCGGTCTGTTCCGCCGCCCCCGGCTGCCGGAGGTTTTCCTTGAGCTTATCACCGGAGGCCGCCGGCGGGAAGGGGGGAGTCCCCGGCCAGGGCAAACCCCAAAAAGCCGGCCCCGAGGTTTTGGGCCATTTCCGCAAAGGAGGCCACGGGCTGCCAGGGGGTTTGGGGATCCACGGTAAGCCAAACCGCCAGGCGGGGGCGGTCCTGCAGAGCCTCCCGGATGAGGGTTTCCGTTTGGGAGGCCGTTAAAGGCTCCCCTCCGCCGGGGCCGCCGCCGGAAATAAAAATCCCGCCCGCCTCATCCAGAAAAAAGGACAGGAGGTCTTCTTTTAAAACGGTTGTCTCCCCTTTGGCGGGCAGGGTCAATAAAAACCCCCGGCTTGCCGATGCCCCTGCGGCGGCAATAAAATAAATAATCAATAAAAAAGCCATATCGCCGGAAGGGGAAACCCCCCGGAACAGGCCGCCCCGTCTCCGGGCCCTTAGGTTCACCTTTTCTCCCGGGCTTTCAGCACCGCGGTAATCAGATCGGCACAGGCCTTTTCGGTACGCCCGGCAAAGCGGTCCGCAATCCGGGAAAAGATCCCCTGGGCGGCCAGGGCGATGATGGCAATGCCTAAGCCGAAGGCGGTGGTGATGAGGGCTTCATAAATGCCGCCGGCGGCGGTTTGGGGGTTTACCTCCGCCGCCTGGGCCAGGGAGCGGAAGGCGGAGATCATCCCGGAGACGGTTCCTAAAAACCCCGTTAAGGGGGCCAGGGAACCAAAGGCGGCAAGGAGGGCCAAGCCGGATTCCAGGCGGTCCAGGACCAGGAGGGCGGCGGCTTCGGCGGCCTTTTCCATGCGGTTTTCCGAAAGCCCGGAGGAATCCACTAAGGCCTCCAGGACCTCCGCCCCGGGCCGTCGGCGGGTTTTTTCCAGGTAAGCCTTGGCCCCCCCGGGGTCTCCCCGCCGGACAAACCCTTCAATTTCCTGCTCCAGATCTTCCATCCCCAGGTTATGGGAGAGCAGGTAGATGAGTCTCTCCACCGTTACCCCGGCGGTAATAATGGAAAAAACCAGAAGGGGCCACATGAAGGGCCCCCCCTGGGCAAAGTAGGAGAGCAAAAATTAAAACCCTTTACGGAGTAACTCCGCCAATCACCCTGAGCCGTCCATCCGTAACGGGGGTAATAACGCCGTTTTGAGACTTGATGTACTCCACCACCACGTAAGACAAAAGCAGGGAGGTGTTAAAGGGATCGATGGACTTCTGGAGAACCGTGTATCCGTCTCCCCCCTCCAAAAGATAGGAGTTGGTACAGAAACGGTAGAGTCTGCCGGGGTCCACAGGAGCGCCATTAACGGTAAGGTCCGTCAGGGTGTTGGTGTTTTTGTTAACCGTGTAACGAACCTCCTGGGAGAACTGGGGAAAGGCGCCGTTTCCCTGGGGAATGGAGGCGATATAATTAAAAAGTTCCAGAAGGTCCTCGCCCTTTATAGAAACAATGTAGAGGTAATTGTCAAAGGGCAGGATGGTGAGAATGCTCTCCCTGGTAATGGGACCGGCGGGAAGTCCCGCCCGGATATTGCCCCCGTTGTGAAAGGCAAAATCAATGTGCTGATTGTAAACGCTGCGGAAGTACCAGACATTGGCGTCGGTAACCAGGTTTCCCAGGGAGGTTTCCTGATACCGGGTAAGCCGGTTGCCAAAGACAAATTCCCCGGCGGCTTCGCCCACCACCTCTTTCAGGCTGGCGTCGGCTTCTTCAATGTAGGGGGCCAGAAGGGCGGTAACCTCCGGGTCCGGCTCAAAGGTTTTTACGTCCGGGGTGTTGATTTCCACGGGCTGCCATTCAAAACTCACAAGCCTTCCGTCCGCCACCTGAAGTTTTCCCTGCCCCACAAACTTGCCCCACTCGTTGGCAGAAACAATGTAGGTGCTTCCCACCGTGAGGGGCTCTGCAAAAAAGGAATGGGAATGACCGTCGATAATGAGGTCGATGCCGGGAACCGCCTCGGCCAGCTCCGGCGAAGTGATGTGTTCCGGCCCTTCCTTCACGTCCCCGATGTGGGTAATGCCGATGATGATGTCCGCCAGTTCCTGATTCCGCAGAATCTCCACCACCTCCCGGGCGGCTTCAATCTCGTTAACAAAGGTCAGGCTCTTGTCCGGGCTGGCTATCACCTGAGTCCGCAGGGTGGTGATCCCGAAAAGCCCCACCCGAAAACCCTCATAGTCCTTGATCAGGTACCGGGGCCCCAGGTAGTTTCCCTCGGCGGTAATAATATTGGAAGAAAGGATGGGAAAGGAAGCCTGGGATATTTGCTTGAGAAGGTTGGCCTGGTTAGAGTCAAACTCGTGGTTCCCGAAGGTGGCGGCGTCGTAACCCATCAGGTTATAGGACAGAAAATCCGGCTCGGCAAGGAACATGTTGGAAAGGGCGCTGCCGGTATTAATGTCCCCCGCGTCGATGAGCAGAACCTGGGGGTTAGCCGCCCGGACCTGCTTGATGAAGGCGGCCCGTTCAGCCAGCCCCCCCCGGCCGCCGTTGGGCAGGATGGTACCGTGGTGATCGTTGGTGTGAAGTACCGTTAGTTCGTAAATCCTGCCGGCTTCCCGGGGAACCGGTTTGGGCCCCCCGGCGCAGCCGCCGATCAGGGCCAGGATAACCGCGGCGGCGAGGGCGGCAAGGCAAGACCGAAACCCTGCCGGCCGTTTTTGGGATAATTTCATGATGTTTCCTCCTTAAAAGTGCGGGTTTCCCCTAAAACTTTTACCAGTCATTATAACGGTAATTTCCCGTTTCGATAAGCCTTTTTTTCAAATGATCCGGGAAAACAACCAAAGTTTTATTCTCTTTTGACAAAGTGAGGCAGTTCCAAAATAACCGATTTTGGAATTGCCTCAAAGTGTGTTATACTAGATTTATTCGCCGGGTTTGCCGGAGAGGAGCGGGTCCGCCGCCCCGTTTTTGGAGGAAAGATGGGCTGGTTAAAAATTTATTGCCGGGTTTTTCAATTTATCCTTAACTGGGGGGCCAAATTTTTGCCCTGGCAAAAAGCCGTGCCGGTGGAAGGGGCCGGGGCCATTTTGAAGATTCCGGAGCTATTAAGGAGCTGCCGGGTTCAGAAGGTCATGGTGGTCCTGGATGCCGGGCTTTTGAAGGCGGGAATCGGCCGCCGGGTAACGGAGATCCTGGATCAAGAGGGCCTTCCCTATGTTCAGTTTTCCGGGGTAGAGGCCAACCCCACGGTGGGGATCGTCGAGGCTGTCCGGGAGCTTTACCTGAGGGAGGGCTGCGGGGGAATCCTGGCCCTGGGGGGGGGATCCGTTATGGACGCCGCCAAGGCCGCCGGGGCCCGGGTGGTCCGCCCCCGCAGGAGCCTTCAGCAAATGGCGGGGCTTTTTAAGGTGGGCAAAAAGCTCCCCCCCCTCATTGCCGTTCCCACCACCTCGGGTACCGGGAGCGAAACCACCATCGCCGCCCTGGTTACCGACCCGGCAACCCATCACAAGTACGCCATCATGGACCTCCGCCTCATCCCCCGGTATGCGGTGCTGGACCCGGACCTGGTGGAAGGGCTTCCTCCCGGCATTACCGCCGCTACGGGGATGGACGCCCTGACCCACGCTGTGGAGGCCTACCTCTGCCGGTCCTATAACACCCCGGAGAGTATCCGGGATGCCCTGGATGCGGTGGGGCTGATTTTTGAAAACCTGGAAAGGGCCTACCGGAACGGCCGGGACAGGGAGGCCCGGCAGGCCATGATGCTGGCCTCCTATAAGGCCGGTTTTGCCTTTACCCGGTCCGGGGTGGGGAACGTCCATGCCATTGCCCATACCCTGGGGGGGCTTTACAACACCCCCCACGGTCTGGCTAATGCGGTGATTTTGCCGGCGGTTCTGGAGGATTACGGGAGGGGGGTGTACAAAAAGCTCGCCAGGTTGGCGGAGGTTTCCCGGACCGCCCCGGAGGGGGCTTCGGAGGAGGGGAAGGCCCGGGCCTTTATCGCCGCCATTTACGCCCTCAATGAAAGGATGGGCATTCCCCGCCGCTTTGACTTTATCCGGGAGGAGGACATCCCTCAGATGAGCCGCTGGGCTTTTCGGGAGAGCAACCCCCTTTATCCGGTGCCGGTGATCTATAACGAGGCCCGTTTCCGCCGGGTGATTGAGTCCCTCCGGACGGGGCGGCAGAAAAGGGCGGAATAGAATGGCCTATCAAATTACCGGGGCCTGCACCGGATGTACCGCCTGCGCGCGGGCCTGCCCGGTTTTTGCCATTGGGGGGGAAAGGGGAAAGCCCCACGTCATTAACCCCCGGCGCTGCGTGGAGTGCGGGGTCTGCGGACGGATCTGCCCCCAAAGGGCGATCCTCGACGGGGCCCTTCAAACCTGCCTTCCCCAAAGGCGTTCCCTGTGGCCCAAGCCCCGGATTGATTCCCGGCTTTGCAGTTCCTGTTCCCTCTGCATTCATTACTGTACCCCCGGGGCTCTGGAAATTCCCTGCCCTCCCCCGGGGCAGATTCTCACCGCCGCCCGGCTCTCCGCTCCGGAAAAATGCGTCGCCTGCGGGCTCTGCGTGATCCATTGCCCCCTGGGGGCGGTTACCCTGGAAAACCCTTCCGAAGCTCCCCCTTCAAAAGCCCCCCTTTCCGAGACCCCGGAGGAAAGGCCGAGGGGAAAGGAACCTGCCGGCAGTCCCTGGGCGCCGGGGAGGGAAGGATCGGGGCTGAACTACGCCATGGTGGACCTTTCCCTGGGCCGGGTAGAGGAGCTGCCCATTTCGGAGGACTATTTTCGCCGCTACCTGGGGGGAAAGGCCCTGGCGGCCCGGCTTCTTCTGGACCTGATGCCCCCGGGACTGCCGGCCCTGGATCCCGCTTCCCTGATCATCATTAACACCGGGCCCTTAAACGGAACCGGCGCTCCCTGCTCCAGCCGGTTCAACATGAGCTTTAAGAACGTTCTTACCGGGGGCATCGCCTCCTCCAACTGCGGGGGCCTCTTTGGGGTTATGCTGAAGCGGGCGGGTTTTGACGGCCTGGTTATCCGGGGCCGCGCTGCGGTTCCTTCCCGGCTGGAAATTGTGGACGGCGAAATTGCCATCCTCCCGGCGGCCGGCCTGTGGGGGCTGGACACCGAAGCGGTTCAGAAAGAGCTGCCCCCCCACCACGGCAAACTGGTTATCGGCCCCGCGGGGGAAAACCTGGTGCGCTTTGCCTCCGCGGCTTCCGGGGAAAGGATGGCGGGGCGCTGCGGCGGCGGAGCGGCCCTGGGGTCCAAAAATCTCAAGGCCCTAAGCGCCTACGGAACCCAAAGGCCGCCGGTCCGGCGTCCCGGGGAGTTTAGCCTGTTTCTCAAAAAGTGGGTGGCCTTTATCCGGAACCATCCCATGACCGGCCGCGCCCTGCCCAGCTTTGGCACCGCCGGCCTGGTAAACAAGGCTAACGCATCCTCCGCCCTGCCCACCCATAACTTTGCCTACGGGTACTGCGCCGAGGCCGACAAGGTGAGCGGAGAAACCCTGAGCGAAACCCTCCTCGTCCGGAACTCAGGCTGCGTAAGCTGCCCCATCCGCTGCGAACGCCGGGTTATGCTGGAGGGCCGGGAGGTTAAGGGCCCGGAGTACGAAACCGCCGGATTTTTCGGGCCCAACATAGACGCAGCCGATATGGATGGGGTGATTCGCCTTAACTATGTCTGCGATCTCCTGGGCATGGATACCATCTCCGCCGCCTCTTCCATAGCCTTTGCCATGGAATTAAGAGAAAAGGGAATGGCGGATTTTGGGGTGGAGTTCGGCAAACTCTCCAACCTGGAGGAGGTTCTCCGGAAGACCGCCCGCCGGGAGGGAATCTATTCGGATCTGGCCAACGGGTCCAAGTGGTTAAGTGAAAAATACGGAGGCCGGGAATTTGCTATGCACTCAAAAGGGCTGGAAATGGCCTCCTACGAGCCCCGGAGGTCGGTGGGCATGGGCTTAGGCTACGCCACCTCCAACCGGGGGGGCTGCCACTTAAACGGCGGGTATTTGGCCCTCCTTGAATCCGTGGGCGTCCTTTCCCTGGACCCCCAAAGCTCCTCCTCCAAAGCCGAACTTTCGGTTTTCTTTCAGGACACCCTGGAGGCCGTCTCCTCCGCGGGGTTGTGCCTCTTTACCGCCCAA
Organism: Spirochaetales bacterium; assembly: GCA_031273605.1. Classification (GTDB taxonomy): domain Bacteria; phylum Spirochaetota; class Spirochaetia; order UBA9216; family UBA9216; genus JAISRN01. The sequence continues at coordinate 8,790 of JAISRN010000190.1, forward strand.
ACCTTCATCCCCGCCTTCTTTTTCCGCCTGGGCCCCCAGCGCCTCCTGACCCGGCTGGCCGGAAAAGCGATGACCCATTCCGGGCCGGTGATTCGGCTGCTCCTCAAGGCCAAGCCCCTTCTTAAGTTTAATTCCTTCTTTCTTCTGCCCCAGGCCGAGGCCATCAGGCTGGCCACGGGATATAATGTCCGGACCGGAGACTTGCTCATCCTGGGGGAACGGAGTTATAATTTAGAAAGACTCTTTAATCTGCGGGAAGGGCTTACCGCCCGGGATGACAGCCTTCCGGACCGGCTGACCAAGACGCCCCAGCCGGGACGCCCCGGGGCGGTGGTGCCCCTTGAAAAAATGCTTGTCCGGTATTACCGGG
>JAISRN010000191.1 GCA_031273605.1 Spirochaetales bacterium
AAAACCGGGCCTAAAAAAAATCGCCGTCGGCCGCCGGCCTATTTTGTGGGGACCCTGCCGCCGGGGCGGTCCAGGGCGGAGAGTCGGCGGTTAAGGGCCGCCAGTTTCAGGCTTAAGTCGCGGATGGTCCGTTCCAGCCGCTGCTTTTCTTTAAGGAGCCGTTCCCGGGCGGCCCCTTCTTCCCCGGCGGGCGGAGGGGGAGGGGTTTTTTCTTCCCTGTCTTGGGCCTCCTCCGCGGCCTCCCGGGCCAGGTCCCGGCTTAAGCCCCGGCCCAGGCTTTCGGCAAGCCTCTGCTGAACCTGGGGGTTCCGCCGGGAGGCGATGAGTTTTAAGTTTTCGCTCCCCAGGGCCGCCGGCGCCTGGAGGAGGGGCAGGGTCATAAAAGTCCGGGCGGCGCTGCCGTCAAACTGAAGCACCCGTTCCACGTAATCGGCAAAGGGGATGCCGTGTTTTTGGCAGAGCCCAAGGGCGGTCCGCAAAGCCTCCCCCAGCTTGACCGCCGTTTCTCCGGAAGCTTTCAGGAGCTTTTCCCGAATCTCCCTGGTGAGCTTGTCCAGGTCCGGAAACTGACTGTAGGGGTTGGACCAAAGGCCCTTTTCCTCCGCCGCCGACAGGAGCCGGTGAAGAATCCGGCGAAAAGCGGCGGTGTGGGCCCGGGGCCCCACGGGAGTCCGGGAACGGGTAAAGTGAAGATGGTGGGCAAATTCATGGATGGCGGTATAGAGGAGTTCCCCATCGGAGGTAAAATTTTTATTATGAAGAACAATTTCCCGCTTATCAGGATGGTAGAGGCCGTTGACTTTCTTGCTGGCCTTGCCTGACAGGATAAGGGTAAAGGGTTCCGCCTCCGGGTCGAGGGAAAGGAGAAAGGTGGTTATCTGTTCCTGGTTCATAAAGGGCCTCTGGGATCGTTTCTCCCACTACCATAGGGTATTTTTATGGTTTTGGGAAGCGGCCTAAAGGGCGAAGGGGGGAATCCCCCGGACCGGCCCCTGGAGTTCCTCTACTCCGATGATGATCTGGCGGTGATCAACAAACCCCCGGGCCTCCTGTCCACCCCGGGGAAAGAAGAGACCGACTGCGCCGCCGCCCGGATTCGGGCCGCCTTCCCCGGAGCGCCGGAAAACCCCGCGGTTCACCGGCTGGACATGGACACCTCGGGGGTCATGGTTTTTGCCCTCAATAAAAAGGCTCACCGGGAGTTGTCCCTTCAGTTTATGGAACGCCGGGTTGCCAAGGGGTATATCGCCCTTCTGGAGGGCCTGGTGGAAGGCGCCGGGGGGGAGATCCTTCTGCGATTCCGCCTGGACCCGGAAAACCGCCCCTTTCAGATTTTAGACCCGGCGCAGGGGAGGGAGGCCCGGACCCTTTGGGAAAACCTGGGGGGCGAAGAATTTCCCCGGGCCTCCGGGGTTTTCCGCAGCCGAATCCTCTTTACTCCCTTGACCGGCCGGACCCACCAGCTCCGGTTTTCCGCCGCCTGCCCCGAAGGGCTGGGCTGCCCCATCCTGGGGGACAGGCTTTACGGCCGGAGGGGGGAGCGGCTTTTTTTGCACGCCCGGAACCTGGAATTCCTTCATCCCCGCACGGGGGCAAAAATGGTTTTTTTTGTTCCCCCGGAGTTTTAAAGAAAGGGAGAATGTGATATAACTAGGCCATGAATAGCAACGATATTTTTCGCCGCCTCCGGTACGCCTTAAAATTAAGCGGCCGGGAGGTTTTTGATCTGGTGGGGTTGGCAGGGTTAAAGACGGAACCGGAGGAAGGCTACTTTAAAAAAGAAGGGGAGGAGGGCTTTGTTCCCTGCCCTCAGGCGGTCCTGGGGGCCTTCCTGGACGGCCTTATCCTCCGCAACCGGGGGCCCCGGAAGGAAGGCCCTCCGGCTTTAGGGGAGGAGGAACCGGCCAAAGAGGGAGGGGCCGCCCTGAACAACAACCGGATTCTTAAAAAAATCCGCATTGCCCTGGAACTTCAGGAAGAAGATATGCTAAAAATTTTTGAAACCGGGGGTTTCCCCCTGTCCCGGGGAGAGCTCTCGGCCCTCTTCAGGAAGGAGTCCCACAAAAATTATAAGCCCGCCCAGGATCAGATCTTAAAAAAATTTTTAAACGGATTAACCAAGGAGTGCCGGAACCAGAGCCCGGAGGCCTCCTGCCTAGGGGAGGGGGTTTAGCTTTAGCTTTGTTGCCTTCCCCAAATAACGGAAGGGTCAACGGAGCCCAGGTCCGGGGTGTTTGTGTGGAGCATAACCCATTCCAACTCCCCGATGGTTTCCTTTAAAACCCTCTCGACCCCCTGGGCGCCTTCCTTAACCAGGCCGGTCATCACCGCCCGGCCAAAACCCGCGGCGGTCGCCCCCAGGGCCAGGGCCTTAAACACATCGGCGCCGGTTCTAAAGCCGCCGTCCACTAAAATGGGAAATTCCCGCCCCAGGGCCCTCCGAATCCGGGGCAGGATCAAAAGGGGGGGAACGGCGTATTCCAGCGCCGACCCGCCGTGGTGGGATACCACAATTCCCGCCGCTCCGGCTTCGGCGGCCTTGTAGGCGTCGGCTTCGCTTAGTACCCCCTTAACGATAAAGGGTACTTCCGCCGCCTTAATGAATTCTTTTAAGTCCCCAAGGGTTTTAGGACCCATGGGCTGGGGGAAAAAATCCCTGGGTTTAGACCGGCTGCCGTAAAAAAAATCCGTGTCCATCCCCAGGGCAAAAACCCCGGCCTTCCGGGCGGAAGCGATTTTCTCCAGCACAAATTTCTTATCTTCGTGGGGTTTTACAAACTTAACAATCCGCGCCCCGGTTCCGGCGATCCGGAGCAGTTCTTCTTCTTCCCCAATGCCCATGCCCATAAACACCCCGGCTTTAAGGGCCCCCCTGGCTGTTTCGGCCATTCCATCGGGGCAAACCTTATCCAGCCCCGACAGGGCGGTAATAAAAACCGGCCCGGCAAAGGTTTCGCCGAATAGATTCATCCGGGTATCCGCGGCCTGTGAATCTATGCAGCGCATCTCAAGCCAAAGGGAATCCATGTACTCCCGGCTTAGACGCTGGCTGTTCCCCGGTTCGGGACCGCTTTTGTCTTCAAAACCCCCCTCGGCGAGGGCCCGGTTTCCTTCTTCCCATAAATTTTTATTCACCCTCTTTTTTATCTCCTTGGCTGGTTTTTTTTGAATTTTTTTTGCCCCCAGCGCCGGAGGGAGGGGGGGTTTCCGGGAATGTTTCAAAACCCTGGGGAATGTGAATCTGGAAATGGGGCGCGGTAAGGTCCACCCCTTCCTGCTTAAATCCGTTTTGGATATTCTCGTAAAGTTCCGAGTAAATCCGGGGCTGCCTGTCCACATTTTTTGTAAAGGCGTTTAGCTCATAGCGGGCGTAAAAATCCTCCAGCCCCAGTTGGTTAATAAAAGGGGGAGGGGTTTTTTCAATATCCTTAACCAGGGCGGCGGCCTCCAGGAGCACCTTGTAAACCGTCTCCCAGGGAACGGAGTATCCCATGGTCATGGACACATGAAGGACCAGCCCTTCGTGATGTTCCGCCGAGGTTTTGTAATTAATCGTGTTTGAATTTAAAATGGTCAGGTTAGGATAGGTTACATATTCATTTTTAAAGGTTCTGATCCGGGTAACGATGGCGGTTCTTTCCACCACAAAACCGGTCCACTCTCCCACCTTCACTAGGTCGCCGATTTTGAAGGGCCTCATGTAAGTAATTACCAGGCCGGCCACCATATTCCCGATGGCCGCGGTGGAACCCAGGGAAAGGAGGATGCCGGCAAAAACCGAAACCCCCTGAAAAATAGCGGAATCGCTTCCCGGCAGATAGGGATAAACCACGGTGAGTACGAAAATATACAGGATGAGCCGGATAATTTGATAGGTCGGCCTGGCCCAATCGGCATAAAAACCGGAGATTTGCAGTTTTCCGTGTTCAATTTGGTCCGCTAAAAATTTAATGGTTTTTAGCACATACTTTGCCACAAACAAAATAACAATGATGGTAATCAGGTTGGGTATGTAGGACAGGAAACCCAGGAGAATCCGTTTTAAGGGGTTAAGAATATAGCCAAAAAGAGTGGAGGCCAGATTCCGGGTAAGGGCAAAAAGGCTAAAGACAATGGGAATGGTTATGTAAAATAAAAGAATGGCTATTACGTAGCGCAGTACATTGATTCCCACGGTAATGAATTTGAGAAACTGATTTTTGCTCAAAAGATTAACTTTTTTAATCTTGAGGGCCTTAAAGTGGGTTTCTCCGTAAACATGGAGTTTCTTTTCAAAACTCCCCAGGATGTACCAAAAAAGGCGCACCAGGAGGATCATCACCAGCACAATCACCAGGGCGGCAAAGATTCGGATCAGGAGACTGGTACTGGCCGTCCTGGTAGAAACGGTTTCCTCTATTTCACTTTCCAGGCCGGGGGCGACAGGGGGGGAAACCGGCGCTTTCGTTTCTTGTTCCGCCTCCCTGGGAAGGAGGAACGAAAAAAAGCCCCCCCCCTGGGATTCCGGTTTGGCAGCCTCCGGGGAATCCGGGGAGGGCGGAAGGGCCGGGGCGGAAGGTTCTTCCCCAGGGGCTGCCGGGGCGGCGTCGGGGGTTTGGGCGGCAATTGACGCCCCCAGGATAACCGGGATTAACAATAAAATAAGGGCAAATCTCTTCATGGTTTTCTCTTTAGTCTTTATCGGCCCGATTCGCCCGGGGGTGAAGAATTCTTTCTTCCCGCCGGGCCTTGAGTTGCCTGGGTAAAAGGCTTATTCTATGCTTATGTTTTTTGGGCAAACCACGAAAAAAGCCTCCCTCCCCCGCGGGGGTTCCTGTTTTTTGGCGGTCCTCCTCTTGCTGGCCGCTTTTCCCCTATGCCCGGATTCTTTTCCCGCTCCGCCTCCGGTTATCAACGCGGCGGCCGCGGTTTTGGTGGATCTCTCCACCGGGACCACCCTCTACGAAAAGGCCCCGGATCTGGTCATCCCCCCCGCTTCCCTAACCAAACTGATGAGTCTCCACCTGGCCTATCAGATGATCGAGGAGGGGCTGGTTTCCCCGGACAGCCCCGTTCCCATCAGCGCCGCCGCGGCCTTTCAGAACAGCCCCCCCGGCTCTTCCCTGATGTTTTTGGAAGAAGGTCAGCGGGCCACCCTGCTGGACATCATGCGGGGGCTGGCCATCCCTTCGGGGAACGATTCGGGCATAGCCCTGGCGGAATTTTTGGCGGGAACCGAAGGGGCCTTTGTCGAAAGGATGAACCAGGAGGCCCGCCGCCTTGGGCTCACCCGGACCCGCTTTGAGGATTCCTCGGGATACAGCGCCGGCAACGCCACCACCGCGGGGGACTTTGCCCGGTTCTGCGCTTACTACATCCAGGCCCATCCCGCCGCCCTGGCGGAGCTTCACAGCCTGGAAAGTTTTACCTACCCCCGGCAGGAAAACTTGAATTCCCGGGGACGAAGCGCCAGGGGTTCCCTTACCCAGTACAACCATAACTCCCTGGTTGGCCGGGTGGAGGGGGTGGACGGCCTTAAAACCGGCTTTATTGATGAATCGGGCTACAACCTGGCCCTTACCGCCCAGCGGGGGGACCGGCGGCTTTTGGCGGTGCTTTTGGGCGGGCCGGAACGGATTAGGGGGGATGGAGACATGAACCGCAGCCTGGATGGGGCGGTCCTCCTCACCTATGGTTTTAGCGCCTTTGAAAGCCTTACCCCTCGGCCGCCGGAAATTTCTCTGCGGGTATACCAGGGGGAAAGGAAGTACCTGCCCCTGCGGCCCGAGGCCCTTCCCCGGCTTACCCTGGATCGCAGCCTGGCGGCGGGACTTAGTTTTCAGTACGAATTGGAAACCGGCCTCTCCGCCCCTTTGGAACCGGGGACCCCCGCCGGGGTTCTTCACTGTTTTGACGGGGAGGGCAGGCGGCTCTTTACCACCCGGCTGCTTACCGCCGAGGCCGCCCGGCCCGGCGGTTTTTGGCGCCGCCTGTGGGACGGGATCCGGCTATTTTTTACACGAAAAACCAGGATAAACGCATAGGAATTTTTAACCACGGACCACACTGACGCCACGGACAGGTCCATGGACAAGAATTAATCAACCAACCCACAGAGTGGTCGGGGTATGTACCCTTCGCAAAAAATCAAATTCGCGGATTAACGCAGATTTTCACGGATTAATCTGAGC
>JAISRN010000206.1 GCA_031273605.1 Spirochaetales bacterium
TTTGATTTTTTCGTATCTTTTGATGATTTACCTAATAATGCGGATATCTACATAGTATCGTTAAAAAACGGATCGAAGATTTATTCGTGCTTTGTTGATTTTATGAGAAAAAATACAAAAAGCAAATTCATTTTTTTGAACGAATTTACAGAAACATTGAGTGATGAAGACTTTGACATTCGAGATGAATCAAATGCATATCCAAAAATGTATACGCCTGGTGGAGCCTTAGAGTTGATTAAGGAATCAATCGATCCAACCAAAATCTAATTCTTGTTTTGATTCCTTCAGCAATATCAATTAACAAATTAATGACATTATTTATCCATATTGTTTTATCGGCTTTTATAGTTTCGTTATCATTAGAAACTGGTGTAAATGGAGTTATGGATTCGTCATAATCCTTTCGGTAATGTTTGTCTTTTGCTGAAGTTCCACTACCTTTCTCAATAAGGTATACGTGATGATGTAATTGTAAATAAGAATTCTCACCACGAAAAACGCTAAATAAAGAAATGGACTTTCCTTTTTCGCGCCTTTCGCGCTTTTCGTGGTTATTCTTCTCTTTCCTACTCCTTCTCGTAGGCCCCCAGGTCTATGACGCCGCTCTGGGGCCGGAAGCGGTCTGCATCGTCTAAATCCTTTGCCAGGGCGGGCAGCACATAGGTAGTGTAGACGGCCTCGGTGATGGGGTTATCCCCGGACTTCCACCCCTTCCCGCAGGATGAAGGAATTGTTTCGGGAAGCAGGGGTATTCGTCCATGCGTAGGGGGCAAATATTTTATGGGTGGATATTGAAAGCCTGCTTGCGGGGGTAAAATTATAATGGAATATCAGGGATATATCGGAACGGTAGAATACGATTCAAAAGCGAAAGTATTTCATGGGGACGTGATCAATACCCGTGATGTGATAACATTCCAGGGAACCACGACAGAAGAAATAGAAAAGGCATTTAAGGATTCATGATACATTTTTGATCCGCGGTTTTTCGTGATTATTTTTCAAAAAAAGCTTAAAAAGAGCCCTTAGCCCGCAAGCGGAATTTTACTTTTCCCGGTCCTTCCTTCTTAGAATGAAGAAAAATCTTTGGTTCTTTGCCGGTCTATGGTTCCTCCTGCTTCCTGGGGCGGCGGCCCTTAATTTTGGAACCCTGGAAACGGGCTACGACTCGACCCCCGCCGCGGCGGACCGGCCGGAGGGGGGGCTTTCCGGGGACTACCGGCTGCGGCTCACCCTGCCGGTTTGGGGAGGGCGGTTTACCGGGGCTCTCACCTGGGAAAATCCCCCGGAGAGCCGGCCGGATCGGGAAGGGGGAATCAAAAAGATAAGCTATTCCTTTTCCAATAGCTTTTTAGCCCTGGGACACTTCCAACCCCGGGGGGCCATCAAGGACCTGATCCTTCCCGCCCTTAACCGGGACCTCTCCGTCCTCAACCGGGAGGCCCCGGGGTTTGCCCCGGATCGCTCCTATGCCGGCTCTTCCCGGACCGGGGCCGCGGTTTTCCTGCCCGGAGGCGCCGGGGGCTTCTTTTTCTATGGCCGGCCGGTGGAGGAAACCGGGCTGGGGGGCTGGGGCCGCCTTTCCTTTCCCGGCCCCGGAGAGGGAACCTTCCGGTTAACCGGAGCGGGTCTCTTGTCCCTGCCCAGGGAGCGGGAACCCCCCTCCTCCTGGATTCTGGAAACCCTCTATGGGCAAAGCCGGCGGCTCTACTCCCTTCTTTTGGATCTGGACTTAAGCTACCCCCGGTTAAGCCTGGGGGTGAATCTCCGGGGCATCTATGGGAGTTTGGACGGGCCGGGGGGTTTTGTTCGGGCCTATGGCGCCTGGGCCTCCCGGTCCCTCTTTAGCCGCCTAACCCTGGCCGCCGCCAGCCCCCTGTTTTTTAAGCCCGACGGGACAAGGATGACGGAATTTTTAGGGGCTTCCTGGGAGGGGCGGTTCACCAGTCCCGGCAGGGCTTGGAACTTTCACTGGAAGGGGGAGGAAAACCAGCATACCCTGGCGGTGTATCCCCGGGGAGAGAAGAACTTCCGGCCCTACGACCGCCGGGGGGTTATAGGCTTAAGGTGGCGCCGCCGGACTCTCAGCCTGGCCTTCGCCGCCGCCGCCGGGGAGGAGGGGGACCGGGGGGGCAGCCGGACCCGGAGCTTTGACCTGAACCCTTCGATCCGCTGGCAGGGACGGGCGGCGGGGGCGGCGGCCTCCTTTCAGTGGGTCTGGGACCCGGTCCTTTGGACCCAGGGGGAGTTTTCCTTTTGGGCCGGGACCGGGGTTCTCAAATTCCACAGCGGCCTTACCCTCAGGAAACCCGGCAGCCGGCCAAAACTGCTCTTCCGGCTCTCCGGCCGCGGGGGTCCCTGGGTTTACCGCGTTGAGGCCTGCCTTAACCGGGAGGCGGCGGACATTAAGCCCCCGGACCCGGTTTCTTTTCCCGCCTCCCTGGGGATCTTCCGGGGCGGGTTGTGGGACCTTCGCCTTAGCCTTAGTTTTAGCTTGTAAAACTTTCAAACCCTATGCCCTTGCCCAAGGGCCTTAGTTGATTTATACTTTCCCAAATGGGGCAGTTTCCAAATGTCAGATTTTGGAACGGCAGCCCCTGAAAATAACTTAGAATCGAGGTTAACCTAATGAAATCTATTTTAATTATCAATTGCGGAAGCTCTTCTTTAAAGTACGAAGTTTACGAGATGCCTGACCGGAGGAGTCTGGGGAAGGGCCTGATAGAGCGGATTGGCGGGAGCGACGGCCACCTTACCCAAAAAACCCCGGAGGGCAAAACCGAATACGATGAGAACCTGCCGGATCACAAGGCGGCCATGGGGCTCATGCTTAAGGCCCTCACCGCCCCCGGGGGAATCCTTAAATCCGTGGAAGACATTGCCGCGGTGGGACACCGGGTGGTTCATGGCGGGGAGGATTACTCCGCCTCGGTGATCATTGACGGGAAGGTTATCAAGGCCATCGAAGACAACACCGAACTGGCGCCCCTCCACAATCCCGCCAACCTTACGGGCATTCGGGAGGCCCAAACCCTCCTGCCCCACTGTCCCCAGGCGGCGGTGTGGGACACGGCCTTTCACCAAACCCTCTCCCCGGCGGCCTACCTTTACGGGCTGGACCGGAGGCTCTACGAGGAGTACCGGATTCGCCGTTACGGCTTTCACGGAACCAGCCACCGCTACGTCTGCGGCGAGGCGGCCAGGATTCTCAACCTTCCCCCCCAGGAGGCCAACTTCATCTCCTGCCACCTGGGCAACGGCGCTTCCATCACCGCGGTGGCGGCGGGAAAGTCCGTGGATACTTCCATGGGGTTTACCCCCCTGGAGGGCCTGGTGATGGGCACCCGCTCCGGCGATCTGGACCCGGCCATCCTCCTCTACCTTTTGGATAAGGGCCTTTCCAAAACGGAGATCAACAACGAACTGAATAAAAAGGGGGGCATGCTGGGCCTTTCCGGAGTTTCCAACGATATGAGGGACATAGGCCGGGCCGCCGCCGAGGGAAACCGCCGGGCGGAGGAGGCCCTGGAGGTGTACGCCCACCGGATTCGCAAGTACATCGGGGGCTACACCGCCAACCTCGACCGGGTGGACGCCGTGATCTTTACCGGAGGCATTGGGGAGAACGATATCCCCATGCGGGAAAGGATAGCCGGCCGGCTTAAGAGTATCGGCATTGTTCTCGATCCCGCCCGGAATAAGGAGGTCCGCTCCGGTCCCGGAATCATTTCCGCCCAGGGCTCTCCCATTACCCTCCTGGTGGTGCCCACCAACGAGGAACTCCAAATTGCCCTGGATACCTACGAGATTGTTTTTGGTTAAAGATTTTTTTCAATCTTGTCCGTGTTGTCCGTGAGGTCGGTGGTTCAATTTAAATTTCCGAGGCTTTCCGCAGGTAAATTTCCCAAATCCTCCGCCCGGCGGCCCGGCCCTTCTTTTCAAATTCGGTCTCCGGCCGGGCCGGCGCTCCGGGGCCCTCAGGGCCGGTCATTCCGGGGCAGCCCCGGAAGAGGGCCTGGATTTCCCCGGCGTACTCCTCCCAATCGGTGAGACAGAGAAAGTAGCCCCCCGGTTTAAGCCGGGAACAGACCAGTTCCGCAAAGTCTCCCCGGACCAGCCGCCGTTTATGATGCCGTTTCTTGGGCCAGGGGTCGGGAAAAAAAAGATGCAGCCCCTCCAGGGTTGATTCGGGAAAATCTTTAAGGGTCTCCTTGCCATCCCCCCGGATCACCCGGAGGTTGGGAATCCCTTCCTGGTCCGCCCCTTTTAAAAGCCTTAGTATCCCCGGCAGAAAAACCTCCGCCCCCAGATAAAGGCGCTCTGGATCACCGGCGGCCATCCGGAGGGTGGCGGTCCCCATGCCAAAGCCGATTTCCAAAATCACCCGGGGCCACAGGGCCAAAAGCTCCGCCGGCCAGTTTTCCCCGCCGGGGTCAAGGCCGTAGCGGGAGTAGAGCTGCCGGTACCGGGCCAGGGCGGTGGGGGTAAACCTGCGCTCATGGCGGACATAACTTTTAATTTCCCGCCGCCCTGGGGGTTTTTCCGGGGATTCAATCATGGGACCAGGCTCCTGCCGCCGAAGATTTTCCCGGGCTTTAAGGATTTGCCCCGGCGGCCTTGGAAGCGGCTATCACCCCGTCGGCAATCTTGCCGGAGATGGGATCATAGTGATCGAATTCCAACTCAAAGGAGGCGGTGCCTGAGGTAATGGACCGGAGATCAATGGAGTACCGGAGCATTTCCGCCTGGGGAACCAAAGCGTCAATTTCCACAATGCCCCCTCCCACAGGCTCCTGTCCCAGCACCCGGCCCCGGCGGGAGGAAAGGTCCGAGAGGATGTCCCCCACGTACTGCTCATCGGAAAAAACGCTTAACCTCATCACCGGTTCCAGGAGGGTTACCCCGGCCTTTTCCAGGGCGGCTTTTAAGGCCCCCTTGCCCGCCAGCTTAAAGGCCATTTCCGAGGAGTCCACCGGATGTTCCTTGCCGTCAATGATCCGGGCCGCCAGGTCAACGATGGGATACCCCGCCAGATAGCCTTCTTCCATTCCTTCCACGATGCCCTTCTCAATTCCCGGCATATAGCCCTTGGAGATGGAACCCCCCTTAATGGCGTTTTCAAAGGTCATGTGTTCGCCCCTGGGCAGGGGGCTTATCTGCATCAGCACCTTACCGTACTGGCCGTGCCCTCCGGACTGCTTCTTATGGGTATACTCCGCCTCGGCGCCCTTGGTAATGGTTTCCCGGTAGGCCACCCTGGGAACCCGGACTTCGATTTCAATCTTTTGCTTTTCTTTGATTTTATCCAGGATCATATTAAGATGAAGCTCCCCCATGGAGGAGACCACGGTTTCCCTGGTTTCTTTGTTAAACTGAATTTGAAAAGTTAAATCTTCCTCCGCGGCCTTGTGAAGGGCCTGGTTCAGCTTGTCCTCTTCTTTTTTATTAACCGCCGAAATAGCCACGGCATGTACCGGCTGGGGAAGCCGGAGGGGAACAAAGGCCATTTTATTTTCCGGGCTGGTCAGGGTGCCGCTGGTGGGAAGGGTTTCAATTTTGGCCAGCACCCCGATATCCCCGGCGGCAAGCTCGTGGACCTCCGTGAGTTTCTTGCCCTCGCAGACATAGATCTTGCCTATCCTTTCTTTTTTATCGGTGGCCATGTTAAAGAGCTCCTGGTCTGCCGCAATGGTTCCCCCCATGGCCTTAAAGAGGGACAGTTTTCCCGAAAACTGGTCGATGGTGGTTTTTATGGCCAAAAGGCAGGGGGGAGAGGCGGGATCAATCTTAAAATCAAGCTCCTGGCCTTCGGGATTTTTTATTTTTTCCACGGCCCCCAGGGGGGAGGGACAGCTTGAGGCGATAAAGTTAAGCAGACAGGAAAGCCCCGATCCGGTTTCTCCGTTGCCGCAGAACACGGGGACAAATTTATTTTGGGCAAAAGCCAGGGCGAGACCCTTAAGAAGCTCTTCCTCGCTCAAACTGCCTTCTTCAAAATACTTTTCTAAAAGCCCGTCGTCCCCCTCGGCGGCGGCCTCCATAAGCTCGGAGCGCAGTTTAAGGGCCCTTTCCCGAAGGGGTTCCGGAATGTCCCCGGGGGTTTCCCCGCCCTCGCTCCCTGGGGCATAGTAGCGGCTGCCGATAATGTCCACGATCCCCTTATAGGACCCCCCCGCGCCGTCGGGGAAGGCCAGGGGAACGAAGGTCTCTTTAAACTGGGCCGAAAGATCCTGGAGGATCTTCTCAAAATCCGCCCGGTCCTTCTGCATCTTGTTAATAAAAATTATCCGGGGCCGCTGCCGGGCGTCCAGCCGCCGCCATAGTTTGATGGTTTCAATTTGAATTCCCGAATCCGAGGCCACCAAAAGAATTCCCGTTTCGGCGCAGCGGAAGGCCGCCACTACCTCTCCCACAAAATCCGAGGCCCCCGGGGCGTCCAGGATATTTATTTTTTTCCCCTGCCATTCCAGATTGGCCGCGGTAAGGTGAATGGAGATTCCCTTTTCCTTTTCTTCCGGGGTGTAGTCGCTCACGGTTTTGCCGCTCCCCGCCGCCTCGGCCCTGGGGATGACTCCTCCCGCGGCCAGCAGGTTTTCCATAAGGGCGGTTTTTCCTGTACTCAAGTGCCCGGCCAGGGCAACATTTCGGATGGTGTCGGTTGCAAATGCCATAATGTCTCCTTTCCAAGTCTTCGCCTAAAATTATCATACCACAGTCCGATGGACTGTCAAGAAAGGTTTTTAGGGGCAAAATGAGAGAACTCCATCGAAAAATTTCCCCGGCCCTGGGTGGCGCTCCGCAGGGAGGTCAGGTAGCCGAACATGGCGGCCAGGGGGGCCTGGGCCCGGATGTGTTCCGTCCGCAGGCGGTTTTCCACGTTGAGAATGATCCCCCCCCGGGCGCTGAGGGCGTTCAAAACCTCCCCCAGGTAATCCGTGGGGGTGATGATGTGAATATCCATCACCGGTTCCAGAAGAACCGGTTCCCCCTGCCGGCAGGCCGCGTCAAAGCCCAGGGAGGCCGCCCCGTTAAAGGCAAAGACGGAAGAGGTAAGCTCCGAGTGTTTGGCCCCGGTAAGGGTAACGGAAATGCCGTAGGCCGGGTAGCCGTACATAACTCCGGAAGCCAGGGCGTTGGCAATTCCCCCCCGGATGGCCTCCAGGTACTCCTGGGGAAGGTCCTCCCTGGTGAGGAGGCAGCGGAAACTGTTGAAGGACCCTAAATCCTCCCCCTCCGGTCCGGGGGAATCCGAAGGTCCGGCGGGCCTGTGGGGGGCCACCCGGAGGGTAATCTCCGCGGTGTTTTCCTTCCCGGCGATGATCCGGCTGAATTTTTCGGTGTGGGTAACTTCCCGGCTTATGGATTCCCGGTAGGAAACCTGGGGCTTCCCCACATTGGCCCCCACGTGAAACTCATCGGTGATCCGGGTCAGCAGGACATCCAGATGAAGCTCCCCCATGCCCCGGATCACCATCTGGCCGGTGTCTTCGTTTTCGGTCATGGAGAAGGTGGGGTCTTCCAGGCTGAGGATTTCCAGGGTTTTTTTCAGTTTGTCCCGGTCGGAGGCGGTCTTGGGTTCAATGGCGGTAAAGATGACCGGTTCGGGAAAGGTCATCCTTTCTAAAAGAACCTGATGCCCCTCGCTTCCCAGGGTGTCTCCGGTTTGGCTTTCCTTAAGGCCGATAAAAACCCCGATGTCCCCGGATTCCAAAACCGGAAGTTCCTCGGAGCGGTTGGAATGCATCCTTAAAATGCGGTTTATCCTTTCCCGCTTTTTCTTGCTGCCGTTAAAAAGAACACTGCCCTTTTTTACCGTTCCGCCGTACATCCGCACAAAGGCCATGGGACCGGCCTCCCGGTCGTGCTGAATTTTAAAAACGTAGGCCAGGGGAGGGGCGCCGGCCTCCCGGGACACCGGGATCATCTCCCCGCTGTTTTTTACCGAATGTCCCTGGACCGGCGGGGTTTCCGGGGGCGAAGGAAGGTAGGCGATCACCCCATCCAAAAGGGGCTGCACCCCCATATTCCGCAGGGAAGCCCCGGTCAGCACGGGAACCAGCTTTAGGCTCAAGGTTTGTTGACGGATAACCCGGCGGATGAGTTCGGCGGGAATTTCCCGGCCTTCGATAAAGAGTTCGGCCACCTCATCGGAAAAGGTTCCCAACTCATCCAGCAGGGTCTCCCGCCACTGTCCGGCCAGGGCGGAACGGGACGGGGCGATGGGGCTGCGAATCATTTCGGTTCCCCGGCTTTCTTCGTCCCAGCGGATCTCCTCCCCGGCCACCAGGTCAATCACCCCTTCAAAATCAGACTCCGCCCCGATGGGAATTTGGCAGACCAGGGGCCGGGCGCCGAGCTTGGTTTTTATTTCCTCCACCACGGCAAAAAAATCGGCCCCGGTCCGGTCCATCTTGTTGATGTAGGCGATCCGGGGAACCCCGTAGGTATCGGCCTGCTGCCAGACGGTTTCCGACTGGGGCTCCACCCCCCCCACGGCGCAAAAGATAGCCACCGCTCCGTCCAAAACCCTAAGGCAGCGCTCTACCTCCGCGGTAAAATCCACGTGTCCGGGGGTGTCGATGAGGTTAATTTGGCAGCCCTGCCAAAAACAGGTGGTGGCGGCGGAGGTGATGGTGATCCCCCGGTTCTGCTCCTGCTCCATCCAGTCCATCGTGGCTTCGCCGTCGTCAACCTCCCCCAGGCGGTGGCTTTTCCCGGTATAAAAGAGAATCCGCTCGGTGGTGGTGGTTTTGCCCGCGTCAATGTGGGCCATGATTCCTATATTGCGTAGTTTGCTTGGGTCCATTACCCTTTACTTTAGCAGAAAATAAGCTCCCTGAATAGGATAAAATAATCCGTCGATAAAATTATCCGGTTTATATGGCCCCGGGGGGGGATGTTATGTATATTGAAATAGGGAGAAATTCTTGCATGAAATATGTAAAACCCTGGGGGTCTTCCGCCGCCGGAGTCCTCCTGCTTCTCTTGGTCCTGCATCCGGCCCTGGGCGCCCAGGAAAATGAAGAACCGGCGGTCCCGCCCTGGGAGGACGCTCTGCCCTTGGGGGACGCTCCACGGATTGCCCTGGTCCTTTCCGGGGGAGGGGCTCTGGGTTTTGCCCATGTGGGCTTCCTCAAGGTCCTGGAGGAGGTGGGCATCCCCATTGATATTATTATCGGCAACAGCATGGGCGCCCTGGTGGGGGGCCTGTATGCCTCCGGATACTCCCCGGGGGATATCGAAAGGGCCGCCGGGGGGATCAACTGGAACCGGGTTTTTATCGGCGGCCCGGCCTATGGTCTGCCGGACCCCACCCGCAGCTCCGACGAAATATTACGGGTAAGCTTGGGTGGGCAGGGAATAACCGGGTTCAGCGGTCTTGTGCCGGATCAAAATATCCTCTTTCTGCTGTGTCGGCTTACCTTTGGGGTTTCCATGATTGAGGATTTTTCCCGGCTTCCCACCCCCTTTAAAGCCGTGGCCGCCGACATTGCCGGGGGAGGACTCTACACTCTGGAAAGGGGCCGCCTCTATCAGGCCATGCGGGCCAGCATGAGCATCCCCGGGGTTTTCGCTCCCCTAGCCCTGGATGGCCGCTATCTGGTGGACGGCGGCATCCTCGATAACAATCCCATCCGGACCGCCCTGGACTGGGGGGCGGATATCGTTATTGATGTTAATGTCGAAGCCTTTGCCCAAAAAAATCCGGAGGAGATCGATACCCTGCCCCTGGTTCTCAGCCAGACCATGAGGTTGATCTTTGCCCAGGCGGGGGAAAACCGGGAAGGAGCGGGCTACCGTTTGGATATGGAGCTGGATGAATTTTCAAGGCTGGTTTTTTCGGATTATCAGAGTCTCATTGACACAGGAGAGGAAAAAACCAGGGAAGGGCTGGAAGCGCTCCTGGCCTTGGCGGGGGAAATTGAAAAACGCCGCCCCTTAAATCCCCGGGATCCCCTCCGCCGGGGAAGCTATAAGGATCAGCCCCTTCCCCGGTTTAACGGGGTTCGTCTGGTAACCACCGACTTTGCCGGAACCCTTGGGGAGAGCCCCTTTTCCCAGGGCTACCTGAACAACGCCTTCCGCAGGCTCTTTGACCGCCCCGTGGATTTGGGGGAACTGGAATCCCTCATCGAAAAACTAAGGCAGGAGGGGCGGTATCAATCCCTGGGTTATCATCTGGAATCCCTGCCCGGCCAGCCGGAACAGTTTGGCCTTGTGCTTACGGGGGCGCTCTCAACCCCCAACCGCTACGACCTTTCCCTGGGGGCCACCCTGGCGGTTAAGGCCGGCGGGGAGCTTTGGGCGGATATGACAAGCTGGGTGGGATTAAGATTTTCCCCCTTCCTGATTCCCCAATCCCTGCTGCGGATAAATTTAAGCTACGTTTTAAATCAGGGACCCAGGGCGGACATTGCCTACCGCCTGCCCTGGGTCTTGTTTTTTAACTGCGAACCCTTCCTGCAAATGTCCTACTTCTCCGAAACCCTCCGGCCCCATTCCCGGGGGGGAGGGTTGTCCACCCTGGCCAGGCTGGATACGGGAGTTAATTTCCTCACCACCCCCTTAAGGTCTTGGGAGGTTTACGCCGGCTATCGGTACCACCTTTCCCGGTACCAGGAAAATCATTACGACACCCGCACCGGAGCCAGGGATTCCCTTCCCCCGGTTTTTGGGGATCTTCATTTACTTCAGGGGGGAATGCAGTGGCAGGTGAATTCCGAATACTCCGGCCCCCTGGCCTTTCAGGGCAATGTGAAGCTGGAATTTCCCCTGGGGGGCTCTTTAGCGGAGGCCCGGGAGGAATTCCCCTGGTTTGAAAGCCTGGAGTTCTCCGCCCGGCAGTTTTTTTCCTGGGGGAAGCAGGGCCTCGCCTGGGACACTGAGGCGGGGTTTTACCGGGGCCGGCTGGAAAACCTCTGGACTCTTTACAACCCCCGGGGAAGAAACGGCATCCCCGGCTATGGGGACTCCTCTGTCCGGGGGCGGCAAAAAGTATGGACCGGCGTTTCCTATCGGAGGGAGATTCCCCCCCTTACCCGGTTTTTGGGGTTTGCCTCCTACGCCAACTTTCTTTTTCGGGGGGGATTCATCGGGGAGGATCTTATCCGGGAGGCGGAGAGCGGAACCTTAAAGAACCGGGAAATGCTGGGCGGCCTGGCGGGGCTTTTGATTCTCACCCCCTGGGGCCCCCTTACCCTGGGCCTTGAAGTCAATGGGGAGGGACGGCTTAATTTCTGTCTGTACTTTAACTAGGCCTTCCGTAAAGAGATAGACCCCCGGCTAGCAGGATAAACGCATAGAAACAAAAAAGAGGAAAATGGACCAC
>JAISRN010000232.1 GCA_031273605.1 Spirochaetales bacterium
AGAAGGGTCGTGAGGTATTCCCCCTCTACCCCCCGGCTGCGGGCCTCCCGGTACAGAGCCCGGAGCTGCTCCCGCAGCTCCTCCAGAAAAGCCTCGTCGTAGCGCGGCGCCGCCGGGGCTATCCGCGCCCCCCGGCGTCCGAAAATTTCCACAAACCCTTCGGCCTGCAAAACGCCGTAGGCCTTGTTCACCGTATGCAGATTGATCCCCAGATCCACCGCCATCTGCCGCACCGACGGCAGGGGGTCCCCGGGACGGAGTTCCCCCCGGACAATTCCCTCCACAATTTGCCGGCGCAATTGCAGGTAGAGGGGAACCGTACTGTGAAGCTCAATCGTAATGATCATTGTTATACTTATACTATAACAGATAGCACAGAAAGGCAAGAGAATTTTTCAGAAATATTACTTTTTTTCAATCTTCCATTTTTATTCTATAATAATATAGTAGCCATGGCCTATATAACGATAGCTCCCCAAAAAATTAACCCTGGGCTAAAAACAAGGGAGGGCGTAATTTTTTTTATCTCCCCTTGCTTTTCTTTTCTTTTCCCGGTAAAATGAACTTAAGTTAGGGAGAAAGTGGGTCCATGCTAAATAGAAAAGTAGTTTATCCTCGGCGGCAAGTCCGGTCTCTGTGGTTCCTGTTTCTCTTTTTGCCCGGTTTTCTCCCGGCCCAGGAGGGCGTGGCGGGGGAGATGGACATCATCCTGGCCAGCCGGGAGATCCGGAACGACCAGGCCGCCTTTTTTGTTCTGGGGGCGGCGGAGGTTTTGCCCGCCGGGGAACTGACCGCCGAAGGGGCCTTCGCCCTGGCGAAGGAGCAGAAGTGGCTGTCCAGAAACGCCCAGCCCTACGACCCCGCCCGGCTGGAGGAGGTCAGCCTCCTGGTAATGGGGGCCTTTCACTTCCGGGGGGGGCTTATGTACTCCCTCTTTCCCACCCCTCACTTTGCCTACCGGGAAATGGTTTATAAAAGGCTCCTTCAGGGACGGAACGATCCGGCCGTGACTCTTTCCGGGGAGCGGCTTCTCCGCATCATCGGCCGGGCCCTGGACTTTAACGGAAGCGACCAGCGGCTTGCCCAGGAGATGCAGGATGCCGCGGCCGAAGCCCGGCGGCAGGGTCTCATGGCCACCGTACTCAGGTCCTTTGAAAACCTGACGGAAGACACTTCCAACCTGGGCGCCCAATCCGAAAATATCGAAGACATTGAAACCCCGATGGATATTGCCGATTAAACCCCGGTTCGGGGAAAGGACTTTCGTATGAATCACCCAAGGAAACATAAACTACCCCTCCTTATCAGGAGAATCGTCCTCTTAGCCCTCCTTGGGGGCTGCCTAACGCCCCTCTTTTCCGCAGATCTGGGCTTCTTTTTCAACCAGATGCCCCAGATAGACGGCAGACAGGAAGATATTTCCTGGGACTATACCGGCGTGTTTTCCCCCTGGTTCTCCCTGCCCCTGGGCCAGCGTTCCGAGCTTTACCTTTCCGGGGGGCTCAATCTGAAGTATGAGGAGTCCGACGGCTGGATTCCCCTGCCGGAACTTTACCGTTTTGAAGCGGTCCTTCGTACCTCCGCAGGGCTGGAGTTCCGTCTGGGCCGCCAGCGGTTTCAGGATGCCCTGGGCCTCGTTGCCGGAGGGCTTTTTGACGGTTTCACCGCTTCGGCAACCCTGGATTTGAACCGGCTGTACGGCGGGGTCTACTACACGGGCTTTTTGAACAAACGGACCGCCAGCATCACCATGACTCAGCAGGATGAGGCCATCTACCAGGCCGCGGTAGAAACGGTGAAGGACTACTTCGCCCCTTCCCGGGCGCTGGCGTCCCTGGGCTGGGAGCGGCGGGAGCTTCTTGTAGAGGGGAGCGTCTTTTCCCTGGCCCTGCTGGGTCAATTTGACCTGGGCGCCCAGGGCTATCACACCCAGTATCTTATGGCAAGATACCTTCTGCCCCTGCCGGCCTCCCTGCAGCTTGATTTGGGAGGCGGGGCGGAATTAATAGAAACCGGCGACACCGTTGATCCGCTTCAGTGGGGAGCGGCGGCTCAGGCGCTGCTGGGCTGGAAACTTCCCATCAAGGCCGTCGGTCGGCTTTCCCTGGGCGCCCGGTGGGCCTCGGGGGAAGGGGATGTCCTGGCCGCCTTTGCCCCCATCAGCTCCGTAACCCAGGGGCGGGTGCTGCAGGCCAAGTTTTCGGGCCTCCTGACCCTTGAAGGGATTTGCAGTATCCGGCTGGGGCAGCCCTTGGCAATGGAACTTTCGGCCTTTTACTTTCTCCGGACCGATACCGAAACCTTCCCCACCGCCGTGGGAGATTCTCCGTTTTTAGGGGCGGAAATTTCCGGCCTTGTTACCTGGGCGCCCCTATCGGACTTTTCCCTGGTGGGAGAGGCGGGAGTCTTCCTGCCCCAGCCCGGAGGGGCCTACCCCACCTCCCGGCTTCAATGGCGGGGGGGGATAAGCCTTATGCTGTCCCTCTACTAGTTTCGCGGGTGAATAATTGAAAAATGATAAAAGCAATTGCCAAGGTTTTTATAGCCTTTAATTCTAACATCCGCCGATCCCAGATTGCCTCGGGTTTTGCCTGGGGGCTGCTTTTAGGACTGGTTCCCGGCAATAATCTCATCTGGCTTGCCCTGTTTCTCATCTCCCTAACCCTAAAGAACAACTATGCCGGGCAGGTTCTGGTTATGGCCCTGGTTAAGCTGGTCCTGCCGGCCCTCTTGCCGCTGCTGGACCGCCTGGGCTGGTTCCTCCTCACCCTCCCCCAGTGGCAGGGCTTCTGGACCCGGCTCTATAACCTTCCCCTGGGGCCCTTTACCCGCTTTAACAATACCCTGGTGGCGGGGGGGCTGTGCGCCGGGGTGGTCCTGTGGCTTCCCCTGTTCCTGATTGTCCGGGCCTTCCTGCCCTTGTACCGGAACAAACTGGCCCCCCGGATTGCCCAAAGCCGGCTTATGGGGGGAATCAAAAAATTGCCCCTGGTTTCCTCCCTGATCAAAGCGGGCCAATCCGCCTCGTCCTTCACGCAAAAATTTATTAATTAGGGGGCCGTTATGGTTAAGAAGAATCCCCGGGGGCTTAAAAAACCCATAAAAGAAAAGCCCTTTAACCGAAATTACCTCAGGTTTATTGAACTTCCCCAGGACCGGGAATTCTTCTCCTCCTGTTTTACCCTGAAGGAGGGGGCCTACCATCCCCGGGGCGAGTTGGACGACAAAACCAGGGGCCGGCTTAAAAGCCTGGCCAAGGTTATCAAGGAAAACCGGGGGATCCTCAAAATAGCCCCCCTGATTCTCCTGGGAATCCTGGCGGCGGG
>JAISRN010000004.1 GCA_031273605.1 Spirochaetales bacterium
AAGCTCACCTTTCTGGCCGAGCAAACCGGGTCGGTCCTGGCCTACTACCCGGAGATTGACTGGGGGTTTAGTTTTTCCGGGCTCCCCCCCGGATCTTCCATTCCGGACCTCTCTGCCCCAGGCCAGGGACTTGACGATAAGTACCGGGAAACCCTCCCGGCGGGCCCCTCCATTCCCGGGGGAGATTACCTCCGGCTCTACCGCCCCGGAGAGTGGAATCCCCTGGAGGCCGCGGGGTTCTATCAAACCGCCGCGGACATAGAACCGGGGGAATCCCGCCGCAGTTCCCTGTACCTGGTCCGGCGGGACAACCCGGAGGATCAGAGCCATCCCCTGGCCTTTGAAACCCCGGACTCCCGGACCCTTTTCCTGGGAACCGGGGGGGCGGTCCCCGGAGAGGCCCTTTACAGTTTTCCCCTCATAACAACCTTGCCCTCCCTCTACGGCCCCGGCGCCCTTAAGGACCCGGAACTGCAGGACCATCAGCTTAGGCTGGCCCTTTTGAGTCCCCTGGGGGAGTACCGTCTGGAAAAGCCCCTGGCCGGGTCGGTCCGGGTTAGGATCAACGGCGCCCCGGTTTCGGGCTTTTCCGTCTCCCCCGCGGGGATTCTCACCCTGCCCTACGTTATCCTCAGTACCGACCTTATCGAGGTCCGGTACCGCAGCGCCTCTTCTTCCCGCTCCGGGGGGGATTTCCTCCTGGGCCTGGGTAACCGCTTTTTCCTGGGTCCCTACGCCCTGGAAATAGGGGCGGGGCTTAAATGGAATCTCTTTTCCGCCTCCTACACCGAAAGGCAGGAACAGAATCCCGGGGCCCTCCTCCTCTCCGGCAGCCTGATCCGGCGGGAGGGGGATTGGAACTTTCACCTGGACGGGGGATTCTCCCTCTCCACCGGGGACACCACCGGGCGTTTCCGGATTCAGGGGATGGAAAGCGCCGGACTTCCGGTGATTCTCTTTGGGGGGGGAATCTATCCCGCCGCCCGGCCCGACGGATTGGATGCCGCTGCCAAGCGGGGGCGGCTTTTTTACAAGGATTACCACAGTTACACCCCCCTGGGCGGGGCGGTGTTAAACGATTACTCCTGGAACCCCCCGGCGGACCAGGTCTTTGACTATCCCGGGGGGGGGCGGATCGGACCCTACCTGACCGCCGCCAAAGCCGACGGCCGGGAGGGGCAGATCCTGACCCTGGATTTTCACCTTGCCCACCAAGAGTGGGCGGGGGCCCAGATACCCCTGGGATCCGGGGGACGGCCGCCGGACCTAAGCTCCGCCCGGGCCCTTAACTTTTCCTGGAAGTGGGACGGAGGGCCCCCGGGGAATGTGAAGGTGGTTGTGGAGATGGGCCGCCTGGGGGAAGACCTGGACGGAGACGGCCTTTTAGACGAGGAGTATGACGCCCTTTCCGGGGGCTTTGAGTTTAACGTTACAGAGGGTAGCTACGCCGGGGCGGTTTTAAACTACGGCGCCGGACGGGAGGGCCGGGGGGACGGCTACCGGCACAGCGAGGACACCGACGGCAACGGTATTTTAGACCCCTCCTTACCCGCCCAACGGCTCTCCTTTTCCTTCTCGCCGGGGGACCAGAATTATCCGGATTCCCAGTGGAAGTACCTCACCTTAAACTTAAGCGGTGGAGAAAGGCTCGCCGGGGTTTCCGCCATCCGGGTTTACCTCGTAAATAAGGAGGGAACGCCCCTTCAGGGCCGCCTTTTGGTGGGGGACTTCTTCTTTGAAGGCAGCTCCTTCCTTATCCGGGAGGGGCCGCCCCAGGGTGATACCCTGACGGTAAGCGAAACCTATGAAGGGCAGCTTCCTCCGGGGGAGCGGCCCCAGAGAAGCCTGGAATCCGCCTGGCCGGAGGTTCTCAGGGTGTTTCATCCCTCCGGGGAATCCCAAAAAATCCTCCGGGTGGAAAGAAGCTCCACCACCACCCCTTCGGGACGGATCTTTACCATTGAAAACTACACCGCCCCGGCGGCCCTGGGGGACTACGGAGAACTGGTCTTTTATCTCCGGACCCCGGAACTAGGGGACCCCGCCGCCCGGCTTTCCCTAAGTTACCGGGACGCCGCCGGACGGGGCCTCCGGGGGGAATTCACCCCAGGCGTCCTGGCCGAATGGGCCCGGATTACCCTGGACCTGAGAACCAGAGAGATCAAGCTGGACGGCCGGCCCCTTATCGGGGCGATCTTAGCCATAGATTCCGGCGTTACCGCCGCGGCGGTCCTCAGCCTTAGCCTGGACAGCCCCTCGGGGGGGGGCGGCGGGCGGGACCTTATCTTTATGGATGAGTTTCACCTGGCCGAAAGCCTCCTTAAATCCGCCGGGGCCCTGGAAGGGGGCTTTGATTACCGCCGGGAGGGGCCCCTCCTGTCCCTGGGGGGCCGCACCCTGGTGGGAGACCTTTCCCTAAGGGCCGGCGGCTCCTACGCCCAGTCCGGTTTTGCCCAGGGGCTGGCCCAGGGACGGACCGAAGCCTCCGGCCTTGGGGAGGGGGGAACTTTGGGGGATCAGGGGGGAGGCCAAACCCAGGCAACCGGCGCCCTTTCCCTGGGGGCGGCCATTCTCAAGGGCCGGTTCGACCTTTCCGGCCACCTCCGGGGAACTTCCGGCGGGGAGGACCTTTCCACCGCGTTTTCCCACCGGTTTACCCTGCCCTTCCTGGAGGGCCGAATCCGCTTTGGGGACAGCTATAGCGAGGGGGACGCCGGAGGGGCCAAAAATTTCTCCCGGTCCAGCCGTCTGGAGGTTTTTCCCGCCCGGGGCCTTAATCTCTCGATAAGCAACGGCGTTTCGGTAAGCTCCCGGCTGACCCAAAGCTGGAACCTTAGGCTGGACTGGGGGCTTCCCGGCGCCCTCCGTTTTCAACTGGCCTCGGGGCTCTCCCAAACCGCCGCCGCCCAGCCGGAGGAGGCCCTCTACCCCGCCCAGTGGGCCGGGAGCTTCGCCTTTCTCCGGCCCAGGGAAAAGGCGGAAACCCGGACGGGATTCCTCAACATGGAAACCGGGGGAACCCGGGGGCCCCTGGGGTTTACCCTCAATCTCCGGGGAAATTGGGAGCGCCGGCCCTGGACCGCCTCCTCCGGCCTTTCCTGGGAGGACTCCTCGGGAATCCCCAGGCCGGAGGACTACCTCCGGAGCCACTTCTTCCTCTCCCTGGGCGGCCAGTTTGCCGGGGAAACGGAGGAACGGCGGAATTTTCATTTTGAGCCCGGCTACTCCCGCAGCCTGACCTGGATTCACCCCGGGGGCGCTTCCCCCTGGTACTCCGACGCCGGGGACTACCTGAGAACCCTGGGGGAGCGGAGCTTTGCCCTGACCGCCCCGCCCTTTTACGAGATCTACGCCCCGGCTTTTTTTACCCGTTTCCGGGCCGACCTGGAAGGGCAGCCGGGGGACGGGGAGTACCGCCCCGGCTACGCCCTCACCCTGAGACGGAGTTCCGGTTCCTACCTGCTGGATTTCTTTCTCCCCTCCCAGTTGGGATTTGAGCAGGAACGGCGGCTGGCCCGGTGGGGCAGCGTTTGGTCCGATGTTTTAGCCGCCCGGCTTTCCCTGCGGTTTTCCTGGATCAACCTCTTTGGACGGCTGGGGGTTCTTCCCCTCCTGGGGGGGCTTTACGACTCCGATGAGGCGTCTACGGCGCTTACCTATCTCAGGGAGAAGGACCGCCTCCGGGCCGTGGAGGAAAAGCACAGCCTGATTCTGCAAAGCTACGTTTTTATTCAGCCCCGGCGGGACAGCGTCCTTAGTCTGGACAACTACCTTTCCTTTAACTTTTTAGGGGACCAAAACTGGAAGGAAAACGCCAAGATAACCTGGAGCCGTCCGGGGAATCCCGCCTTTTTCCGGACCTGGCCCGTGATTCGGAATCATCCCGACTGGATTGCCGGGGCGGGGAACACCGAAATTTTAGAAATTTCGGCGGGCTCGGAAAAAACCGTACAAACCCTCTCCTTCAGCTTTACCCACCGGATCGATCTTCGCCTCGCCCCGGGAACCCTGGGCCTCTTTGCCGGCCTGGGAATGGCCCGCCGGGACGCCCCGAATTTTCCGGTTTACCTTTTCGGCCTTAAGGGGGGAATCAGCGGGGACTTTGCCTTTTAGCCAGGCTAAGGGCGGGTCAAATTTGGCTGCCCTAAATATTGAGAATTCCTGAAAATTTTCTGGTTTTAGTTGAAATTTCCCCCCACTAGTGATACATTCTAAATCAAAAGAGGAAATCCATGAGAGCTTTACTTCGCCTTGTCTGCATTTTTATGCTGGTCTTAACCTGGGGAACCCTATCCGCCCAGGAAGAAAGCCCGGACCCGGAGCCGTCAAAACCGGCTTTCCGGTTCGGCATGGACATCAACCTGGGGGTGGAAACCATTCCCGAAGCGGATGGATCGTATGGAACCTATCAACTGATCGACCTTCAACCGGTTTTCCAGTTCGGCAACCTGGGGATTGGCCTCAGCCTGGGGTTCCACCTTTCTTCTACGGGCAGCGACAGCTTTCCCGTTACCATCAGAAAAGAAGACTGGGTTCCTTCGGATGGTCAAACCTGGGGGGAGATCATCCTTTCCAAGTTTAACTTTATCCGCTGGGGGTTCAAGGGAGATCCCCTGTACGTCCGGCTGGGTTCCATTAGCGACGGCATCCTCGGTACGGGCTTTATCATGGGCAACTACCGCAATACCCTTCTCCGCCCCGCGGAAAAACCCTTTGGTTTGAATCTGGACATGGACGGCAAGCTCTTTAACTTTCCCTACCTGGGGTTTGAATCCCTGGTGGGCAATTTGGCGGCCTGGGATGTCATGGGCCTCCGGATTTACAGTCATCCCCTGGTAACCCTGGGGGGGCCGATTTTCCGGAATTTGGAAGTGGGGTTTACCCTGGCGGGGGACCGGAGTCCCGCCTTTCGGGAAAACTTCTTCCTGAGTCCGGGCTCCCCGTACGATCTCAACAACGACGGCCAACTGGACGAAACCATCGAGCCCGTCCTGATCTGGGGGATAGACCTTATCCAGCCCATCCTTTCGGGGCCCCTGTTCAGCCTTTCCGCCTTTGCCGCCATGGCCACCCAGCCCCGCCAGGCTTCAGGCTCCATGATAGGGGTGGGAGGAAGGATCATCACCGTCCTCCCCTATATGCTGCAGCTTAGGTTTTTGGGAGAGAACTTTCAGCCCACCTATTTTGATTCCACCTACGACCTTTACCGGGCGGACAAATACGCGGTGGTTTCAGGAAAGATCGACACCCCCCGGCACATCGGCTGGGCCGGTTCCCTGGGCTTTTCCCTCTTTGAGGACGGACTTAGCCTTTTCCTCGTTTACGACGCCCCCTTCTCTTCCCCGCCGGCAAACACGGCCAATCATGCCGCAGGGGAGTTTCCCCACTTTAGGATTTCCTTCCGTCTGGCCCAGGGGCTGCTGCCGGGGATCTACTGCGACGCCTTTTACGACAAACCGTACATAACCCGTTTCGCCGACCTCTGGGACCCCGAAGGGGCCGCCATCGGGGCTAATATTAATTATCAAGCCGGTACTTCCGTTATTACCCTGGCTTACGCCATCAAGTATAACCCCGCGGTGGGGAAACTTGAAAGTACCGCCAGGCTTTCCGTAGGTATGGGATTATTTTAGGAGATAAAAATGGCTGACAAAAAACGAAATGTAACGCTGATTCTTTTCCTTCTCATTTTTATTGCCGCCGGAACGGTGGAGGCCCAGGTTGCCCAGGGGCTGCCGTCGGCCATTTTGGTTTATGCGGATGACGAATTTGAAGTGGAGATCACCCAAAACGGGGGAGCCTCCCTGGATGCGTATATGGGGATGGAACTCCTGCCGGGGGACGTAATTCGTACCTTGAGGAGTACCGCCGAGCTTAGGCTCCAGCCCAACTCTTCAATAATAAAGCTGGGGGAAAATACCACCTTCCGGTTTGACGGGTTTCAGAGCAACAGCCAAACCGCCAACGACTTTACCCTGCTGGGCGGCAAGGTGCGGACCGTGGCCGCCAGGAATTCCCGAAGCCCCAGCAATTACAACATTTATACCCAGTCCGCGGTATGCGGAGTCCGGGGTACCGACTTTTTGGTGGGGGATAACGGCCGCCTGGTGGTGGCCGAAGGTTCGGTCCTCTTTACCAGGCGGGATTCCAACCAGGCTATTCAGGTGGAAACCGGCATGGCGGCGGACTTAAGCGCCCCGGTCTTTGCCCCCCAGCCCCTTTCGGCAAGCCAACTGGCCCAGGAAATGCAGAGCTTTACCTTTGCCAACCTGAATCCCGCCGAGGTGCCCAGGGAGGACCCGATCCAAACAGCGGCCGCCGAGCCGGCGGAAGAAGAAGGGGAAGCCCCTGAGGAGGCCCCCCCGGAAGAAACCGGAGAGGGGGAAACCCCGGCCCAGGACACGGAGCTTGCCAGGGCGGATATTCCCGCCTTTGACCCGGCTCCCCAGGACGACTGGAGCCGGTCTTCCTCCGGCGACGCCCCCATGCCCGATTTTCTGGCCAAGATTCTCAATACCCTGGGGATGGAGATTGGCTCCGTAACCATGGAAGGGCAAACCTACGCCAAACTCATCCTCCAGCCCACCTTTAAGATTGGGCCCCTGGAGTTAAGCCTCTACGCTCCCATCATTTACACCGATGATATTTTTGATCCTTCGCAGTACTACCGCCCCGCGGGGAACAACGAGTGGTCCTTTGGAACGGATCAAAACAACGTTCTGGACACCATTGCCGACTTTAGCCGGGACTTCTTCCTTAAGATTCGCTACATCAAGTGGGGGGAGATGCGGGATCCCTTCTACCTGAAGGTGGGCAACCTGAACGACCTAACCCTGGGGCACGGCATTCTCATGTACAACTATGCCAACGATACGGACTTCCCCGCGGTGAGGAAGGTCGGCTTAAACCTGGGCTTTAACGGTTCTACCCGCACCCTGGAATTCATGTCGGACAACCTGGCCCGGCCCCACATCTTTGGCGCCCGGATAGCCCTGGGGGGAAAGCTGCGGATGGGGTTCTCCGGCGTGGCAGACATTGATCCCTTTCAGGGTTTTAACGATAATTCCACCTATGACACCCTGAGGGACCAGGACCCCATGATGCTGAACTTTGCCCTGGACCTGGAATTCCCCTTCTTTGAAAACTCCTTCTTTAGCCTGGTGAGCTTTGCCGATGCGGCCACCCTCATGCCGGTGCTGGACGGAAAGGTTGAGACCCGGTACTTCTACTCCTCCGGTTCTTCCGGCTTTTTAAACAACTTCCGCAACTACGGTTTTGACGCGGGGTTCTTTGGCCGGATTGCGGGCCTCCGCTACCGCCTGGAGTATATCTACGAGCGGGGGGTTTACCGCAACGGCTACTACGGCCCCAACTATGACCGGATGAGCGCCGTGTATCTTAGCGATGTGATCACCAACTACGATTCCACCGTCCCCACAAGCTACACCCACGGCATCTTCGGAAGCCTGACCATGAACCTGTTCAACTTTATTGAGTTTACCGGGGGGTACAAGTGGCCTTGGGGTCCCAACGGAATGGACTTTGACAACGACCAACTGAGGCTGACGGTGAACCTTCTGCCGGACAAGCTGCCCATCCTGGGAATCTACGGCTCCATCAGCTATGAACGGACCAACCTGGTGGGGAGCCTGATAGACAGGAATTTTGAGTTTATCGACGCCAACACGGTTCTCCGGGGGGAGGTGGTTATCCCCGTTTCTCCCCTCCTGGACGTGGGAATCCTTATCGGCACGGCCAGCCAGCGGGACGGCCAGGGCAACGTGATCCTTGATCCTGTAACCGGCAGGCCCAAGACTCAGTACACCTTTACCCTGGATTCCCGGATTAGCTTCTAAGGTTCCCGG
Source organism: Spirochaetales bacterium (assembly GCA_031273605.1). Lineage (GTDB taxonomy): Bacteria > Spirochaetota > Spirochaetia > UBA9216 > UBA9216 > JAISRN01. The sequence goes on from JAISRN010000004.1 coordinate 7,866, forward strand.
CCATAGGGAATGGCAAAGATACAGGTTTTGCCGGACCCGGTGGCCCGGCGAATTGCCGCCGGCGAGGTGATTGACCGCCCCGCCGCGGTGGTTCGGGAGCTTCTGGACAACGCGCTGGACTCCGGGGCGGCCAACATCCGGCTGGAAATTGAGGAGGGGGGGATCCGCTCCGTTACCTGCGTGGACGATGGGGAGGGGATGGAACCGGAGGATCTAAAACTCTCCATCCTCTCCCACGCCACCAGCAAGCTGGCCGACTTTGAGGATCTCTACAAGCTCCGTACCCTGGGTTTCCGGGGAGAAGCCCTTTCCAGCATTGCCTCCTGTTCCCGCCTTTCGATGATAAGCCTCAGCCGAAACCCCGGCGCTCCGGCGGCCTGCCGGGTCCGGGCCGAAGGGGGGCGGATTATCGACTTTGGGGAGGCCCGGGGCAACCCCGGAACCGTGGTGAGCGCCCAGGACCTGTTCTACTGCCTTCCCGGACGGCGGGAATTCCTCAAGAGTCCCTCGGCGGAGGGAAATCTCTGCCGGAACGTTTTTATCGAAAAGGCCCTCCCCTTTCCCCAGGTTACCCTCCGGTTGTTTCAGGACGGCCGGTTGAAACTCTTCCTGCCCCCCGCCTCTCCGGCCCAAAGGGCGGCGGCGGCCTACCCCCAGTTCCTTTCCCCGGAGCTTCTTAGGGAATGGGAGGCCGATAGGGATGTTTTTCATTTTACCCTGGCGGGGGGCGGCCCTTCCCTGCACTACCGGGACCGGCGGTTTATCCAGATCTTTGTTAACCGGCGGCGGGTGAGCGATTTTTCCCTCCTTCAGGCCGTGGAATTTGCCTATTCGGAAATCCTGCCCGGCGGCGAGTATCCCTTTGCCTTTGTCTTTATCACCCTGCCCCCGGACATGGTGGACTTTAATATTCACCCCTCCAAAAAGGAGGTGCGGTTCCACGATCCGGGGCGGCTTCACCGCTGCCTGGTGGAGGCTATCCGGGGGGAGCTAAAGACCAGCTTTCCCCTGCCGCCGGGCTACTGGGAGCTTAACCGCAGCCCCGCTCCCCCGCCGCCGGTTCTCTACGACTCCGGGGCGGGGGAGGATTGGGGAAAGGCTGTCCGGGAGCCCGGGGCCTTCTTTCCCGAAGGCCCTTCCTCCTTTAAGGGAGACATGCCGGGGATGCCCCCGGGGATGCCCTGGGAACCGGCGGCGCCGGAGGAGGCGGCTTCTTTTGGGGGGGGCTCTTTTCCGGGACCTGGGGGCGCCGGGGACTTCCGCCTTCTGGGTCAGGCCATGCAGCTTTTTCTGGTGGTGGAAAAGAACGATGAGCTTTACCTGATCGATCAGCACGCGGCCTGCGAGCGGATTCTCTTTGACCGTTTCCTTTCCGGACCCCGGGAAACCCAGGAGCTGCTTTCCCCCTTCGTTTTTGACCTGGAGGAGGAGCCGTCCCGAATGCTGGAGGAGAGCCTGGAGGATTACCGGCAGATGGGCTTTACCCTGGAAAAGGCCGGGTGCCGGGGGGGGCGGGTTACCTGGGAACTCCGGGGAACCCCCGCCATTTGTTGCGGCATGGAGGACGAGGTTTTAAGCCTTTTGACCCAGGCCCGGGGAGACCGGCGGCTCCTGGAAAAAACCCTCTACGCCCGGGCGGCCTGCCGGAAGGCCGTTAAGGACGGGGAAATCCTGGACCACCGGACGGCGGCTCAACTGGCCGGGGAGGCCCTGGCCCTCAAAGAGCCCCGGTGCCCCCATGGCCGGCCGGTTTGGTTTAAACTAAGCCGGGGCGAACTTTACCGGCTGGTGGGCCGCCGGGACTAGCCGTCTAGGGCAGGATCAGAGGTTCAATCTCCGCCCTGGCCGGATAATTGGGATTCCGGTTAAGGAGATTCCTGAAAATATCCGAAGCCTGTTGAGTTTCTCCCCCCTTATAAAGCAAATTCCCCAGACGGTAATACGCGTCCCAGTAATCCGGGGCCAGGGCAATGAGTTCCGTCAAAAGCCCCTGAGCTTTGGCGTCCTGCCCGGCCTCGATACAGGCCAGGGCCAGATGGTAACGCATGAGGGCGTCGTTGGGGTTGCGGGAAAGGGCCTGCTCGTAATGGGTAATGGCCCGGTCGTAGATCCGGGAATGAAAGTAGGTGTTCCCCAGGTTGGTGTTTACCTCCACCGAGTTAGGATCAATCCGGTAGGCCGTTAAAAGATGCTCCAAAGCCTTGGCGTATTCCCCCTGCTGATCGTACAGGTCCCCCAGGTTAATCCGGGGCAGAAGGTAATCCCGCCTTAGGGAAGCGGCCCTTTCGTAGGCGGCAATGGCCTCCCCGGTATTGCCCAGGTTTTGATAAACCTTCCCCAGGGTATACCCGTAGGTGGCGTCGTTGGGGACCGCCTGTACCGCCTGGAGAGCAAAGGGCAGGGCCTCGGCGGACTTTCCCTCCTGATCCAGGGTAAGGGCCAGGTTGTAGTTGGCCGTGGGATGATCCCCCTGAATCTGCAGAGCCCGGCGGAAAGAGGCTTCGGCGTCCCCGTAACGGTTAAGCCGGTAGCTGCAGGTCCCCAGGGCAATATGGTAGGTGATGTTATCCGGGCTTAAGGTTGCCGCCTGACGGTAGGCCGTGAGGGCTTCGCCGTCCCGGTTAAGCCGGGAAAGCACATCCCCCAGGGCAAACTGGGCTTCGGCGTAGGCCGGATCCACCGCCACCGCCCGCTGCTGGGCGGAAAGGGCCGAGTTGAGGTGGGCCCGGGTAGGGGGGTTGGCAAGCCGCAGGTAGGTGATCCCCAGGTTGTAGAGGGCCCGGGAATTGCCGGAATTTAGGTAAATGGAAGATTCAAAGGTTTGCCGGGCGGCGTCAAAGGCCCCGGCCCGGTACTGGGCCTTTCCCATTTCAAAAAGCACATCCGCATCCTGGGGATTAAGCCGGGCGGCCTCCCGAAACTCCGTAATGGCCTGATCCCAGTTCCGCTGCTGGGCGTAGATCTTCCCCAGGGTGTTGTGGGGAACCCAGAGGTTCTGGTCGTACTGCACCGCCCGGTTGGCGTTTTCCACCGCCTGCTGAAGGGCGGAGGCGTTTTCGGGGTTTTCCTGAAAGTAGGATTCGGCCTTGTACGCGTAGGCCCGGGCGCTTTGGGCATCCAGGGCAATGGCCTGGTCAAAGCTGCTCCGGGCCTGGGCAAAGTTACCCTGTCCCAGCAGGCCCACCCCCTCGTCTACCAGGCGGGCAACCCTTTCCGCCCTTTCCCGTTCTTCCCGGCTTTGGGCGGCCAGGCGGGCCTCCTCTTCCTGGCGCCGGCGCTCCGCGGCCTGGATCTGGGCCTCCAGCTCCGCTAATTCCCGCTCCCGCCTTTCCCTGTCCCGGGCTTCCTGAATGGCGGGGTCTTCCGTCTGCCGGGGGGCCGGGGTCTGGAGGCGGTTTTCAAGCTGGTTTAGGGATTCCGTGAGCAGGTCCTGTTCGGAACGCCGACGCTCCTGCTCCGCCTCCTGCCACGCGGCCTGATCCGCCAGGATCGAATTCCGCAGGTCCCGGACTTCCTCGTCCTGGGCGTTTTTAACCAAAAGACCGTCCAGAAGGTCCAGCGCCCTTTGATACTCCCTCTGGCTTTGGTACTCCCGGGCCAGGATCAGAGTGTTGGCCCGCTCATCCAGGACCGTCTCCTCCCCCTTATCCTTATTGCCAAAGAGCAAAAAGCCCACTATGGCTAAAATAATAACCACCCCGATTCCGATGATAATGAGAACTTTGCGATTCATACTTATCCCTCCCGATAAACCTTATTTATGCAAGATAGTTTCCCGCCGCCGGAACGGCAGGTTATTCATTATATCAGAGGACCGGCCTAATCAACAATATCAAAAAAGGACTCCACCTCTTGAATACCCTCGGATTCCGCCTGAAGATTGGAGGTGTCGTTGGTCAGATTTTGAAAAGACTGGAGCACCCCCTCCATGAGGGCCCGCTGCCGGGCCTCCTCCGCCGCCTTCCGCTCCTCCTCCGCCACCCGCCGGGCCTCTTCCGCCTTCAAGTAATCGTCGATTCTGCCGATAATATCTTCAATGTTCTGTTTTTGCGGAGAATTGGGGGCCCGCAAAAGGTAGGCCCGGTAGTCGTCCATAGCCTGGGGGTACTGTTCCATCCGCATCCGGGTGTTTGCCCGGTTGAGATAGGCCGGGGCAAAGGAAAGGTTCTCCTGAATGGCCCGGCCATAGGCCCGCTCGGCATCGGCGTTTTGGTTTAGGAGAAAATAATTGTTCCCCAGGTTAAAATACAATTTATCGTGGGGAGGCAGGGTGCGCTCCACCCCCCGGGAAAAAACCGCCGCGGCTTCCGTGTACCGCCCCAGTTGCTGCAGGGCAATGCCCTGGTAAAGGTAAACCTCCCGGCGGGTGGAGCCGCCATCAACCAGGGGGCCCAGGAGGGCCGCCGTTTTTTCCGGCTGATTGTTGAGGAAGGCTTCTTCCGCCTCGGCAAAGACGGAGTTTTCCTGGGCGGAGAGGGCCGGACAGAGGAGAAGGCTTAAAATGAGGAAGACGGCCTTGACTAAAGGCCCGCTTTTTGACCGGTCCCTTTGACAGAAAAGGGGGGACTTATTTGACTTTGATACAGAAGGGAAAGCAGCCATGATATATGTCATCATTATTATCCTTGCCGTCCTTACCACCGTTTCCGCGGTTACGATCATTAAGAAGTTATCGGGCTCCCAAAAGCTCTCCGCTCTTGACGACCTTATTAAACAGGGCCGGGCCTCCCAAGCGGTCAAACTTGCCAAGCAGGTCATTGCCCGGGAGCCCAATAACCCGGGGGCTCATTATATTCTCGGCAAAGCCTACCTGGCGGATAACAAATCCGAGCTGGCTCTGATGGAATTAAAAACCGTAAACCAGTTGGGGGATTTTTCCTCAGCCTGCCCGGAAAGGGAATACCGTCAAACTATAGCCCAATTATACAAAAATTACAATCAGCCCGAGGAGGCCCTGAAAGAGTACCTTCTGCTTATCAAACTGGAACCCCAGAATGCGGAATTCTATTACCAGTCGGGAATGTTGTTTGAAAACCGGAAAAGGCCGGATAAGGCAATTCAGTATTATCAAAAGGCAATTTCTCTGGACACAAGACATTCCAACGCCCATTTTGCCCTGGGCAGCCTTTACTTTGCCAGGCAAAACTATATCGAGGCCAGGGGGGAGTTGGAGATTGCCCTGAGGTTTAATCCGGACAACTACAAAGCCCACTTCATCATAGGCAAGATATTAAGGGAATCAAAAAATTATTCCCAGGCCGTCGCCGCCTTTGAAAAGGCCATGAAAGATCCGGACTACAAAATTAAAGCCCTGGTTGAAAGGGGAAGCTGTTATATATCCGAGGGCAATTTTGAAAAAGCCGCGGTGGAGCTGGAGCGGGCCGTGGGCTTAAGCAAGAACGAGGGCGCCGCGGAAACCCTCTACGCCCGGTACTTCCTGGGCTACTGCCTGGAAAAACTCAGGCGAATTGAAGGGGCCGTCGAGCAATGGGAAAAAATTTACGCCAAAAAGCCCGGCTTTAAGGATGTGGCCGAAAAATTAAGCCAGTACCAGGACCTTAGGCAGGATGACATGATGAAGGAGTACCTTACCTGCAGCCGGAGTGATTTTGTGATCCTTGCCGCGGAGCTTACCAAAAAGCTGGGCTTTTCGGTGCAAGACTCAGGGGCGATCCCCGAGGGCAGCTATACCGTCGCCCTGGAAGACGACGATAAGTGGGTTTCCGTCAAAAAAATGACCCGGCTTATCTGGTTTTTGAGGGCGCCGAATCCCCTTGCCGATGATATTCCCCGGAATCTTTTGGAAGAAATGAAAAAAAATAATTTAACCCGGGGGATGATATTTTCCAGCTCCAATTTTTCCCGCAAAGCCGCGGAGTGGACCGAGAGCCGGCCGATTGAGCTTATGGGCAAGGATAAGCTTGCGGAGGCCCTGCAGGGCTTAAAACTTCCCCAGCCCGCCAAGGCCCGGAGGTAGGAGACACCCGGACTTTTACTATAAACCCATAAATGAACAATATATAAGGGGCCTACCGCCCCCGCGCCCGGCGGAGAATTTCAAGATTGTTTCTCGCCGTTCCGCACCATACCCCACTATATATAGCCGTTGTTGTCGGTCCAGGTGGGGTCAATCCAGTATATCGCGCCGTCATTCCCGTATACCCAAAGCCACGCATGGTTTGTCGCGTTACCGTGGGCGCGCACGTTCTGCCGGGAACGTAGCTTGAGGGGCACCCCGTTCATTATCACGGTTGCCTCATCCCGGGATACCGGATCGTACAGGCTTATCTGGCGGGAATTGTCCGTTGCGACGGCGATATACCAGCCGTCCCTTTGCATCCCCAGCCCCTCGTAATGGCTTCGGCGCTGCAAAATATCGTCGTATGCCGCCTGGGCATAATCAAAACATACCCCAAAAAACGTTTGGGTCCTGGTTCTGCTGCCGCTCGTCCTCGTCAGATACTCCCGGATATCGCCGGGCGTATAATAATCGTGCGGGTCCCCCAGGGCATAATTGCCTGTCTGCGCCCCGTTATATTGACCGATGCAGGCCGTTTGCATCGCAAGGCGCTGCAGCTCATCGGTAAAGCCATCGGCAAATCCGGACCGGGCCATTAAAACCAGCACGAACAATACGCTAACAAACCGTTTCATATAAGACTACCTTTCTTGGTTAAGTTCACCCATATAGTCGGGCAGGTAGGGGCGGCTTGAGGCGGAGCTTAACAGGAAGGTGGACAGGTTGTGCAGGAGGGCGGAGGTTCCGGGGCTTATGATTCCCCCCAGGGACAGGGCCAGGAGGCTGCTGTTGACCAGGAGGATCTTCCGGTAGTTGCCGGAGATTCGGGAGAGGAGCCCCCGGCCAATCCTGATGATGTGGCAGAGGCTTCCCAGATTTGAAGAGAGGAGGACCACGTCCGCGGCCTCCCGGGCCAGATCGCAGCCGTTAATCATGGCGATTCCCGCATCCGAGGCGGCCAGGGCCGGGGCGTCGTTTATCCCGTCCCCCACCATGATGACCGTACTTCCCCGGGCCTTGTACTCCTTCACCAGGCGGCTCTTGTCCTGGGGCAAAACCTCGGCGTAATATTCGGTTATCCCCAATTCGCCGGCAATTTTCCCCGCGGCGGCCCGGTTGTCTCCGGTGATCATGACAATCCGGGAAATTCCCAGGCTTTTGAGTTCCCCAATAACCGAAGACGCGTCCCGGCGGGGAGGATCGGTAAAGGCGATGATTCCCAGGAGCCTCCCCTCCTTGGCCAGGTAAATGGCGGAGTACCCTTCGGTCTCCCTTTCGATAAGCTCCTTTTCGGTTTCCGTAAGGAGGGTTTTTTCGTCCTCAAAGACAAAGTGGTAGCTCCCCAAAACCACCCGGGACTCCGCATAGCAGGCGGCCACGCCGTGGGCCACCACATACTCAAGTTTGCTGTGCTCCTCCCGGTGCTTTAGGTTTTCCTGATCCGCCTGCCGGACCACCGCTTCGGCGACGCTGTGGGGAAAATGGTCCTCCAGGCAGGCGGCCATGCTCAAAACTTCCCGGCGGCTTTGGCCCTCCGTGGGAACCACTTTGACGATGACCGGCCGGGCTTCGGTTAGGGTGCCGGTTTTATCAAAGATCACCGTATCCGCCAGGGCGGCGGCTTCCAGAAATTTGCCCCCCTTGACAAGGATCCGCCGACGGGCCGATTCCCCCATGGCGGAGAGGACAGCAATGGGCATGGCCAGCTTGATGGCGCAGGAGTAATCGACCATCAAAAAAGCAATGGCCTTGCTGAGCCGGCCGGTTAAGCCCAGGGTGATGGCCGCGCCGGCAAAACTGAAGGGGACGATGGAGTCCGCCAGCCTTTCCGCCCGGCCCTGGATCTTGGCCTTAAGCCCTTCGGACTCGTCGATAATGCTGATGATCTTGCCTATCCGGGTTTCATCCGCCAGAGTGGAGGCGGTGATAACCAGTTCCCCCTCCTCCACCACCGTTCCCGCGTAAACGGCATTCCCCCCCCGTTTCAGCACCGGCAGGGGCTCCCCCGTGAGGGAGGCCTGACAGACCAGGGCCTCTCCCTCGAAGACCTCGCCGTCCAGGGGTATCATGGCGCCGCTCCGGACAAGGATGAGATCCCCCGGGCGGATCGAGCCGATGGGGACCTCCTGATCCTCCCCGTCCTTTCTCCTCCAGACCGTATCAATGTTCAGGGAGAAGGAATCCGCCAGGGCGGCCCGGGATCGTTTGTGGGTGTAATCCTCCAGAACCTCCCCCAAACCAAGCATAAACATGATGGACCCGGCGGTTACGCTCTGCCCCTGGGCCAGGGATACGGAAACCGCCGCGGCGTCCAGAACCTCCACCGTAAGGGCGCCCCGGGCCAGGGCCTTTAGACCCTTGCCGATGAAGCCCAGGGCCTGGAAGCCGGTGTAAAGCAGCCCCAGGGAGGGGGGAAGAAAAAACCGGGTGAAGATCCGCCGGGTAACAAGAGAAAAAAGTTTGTTTTGAAATTCCTCCTCGGTGTCGCCGTACGGGGCCTGGGAGGAAACCGGCAAAGCCGATAATTCCAGGCGCCCCAGTTTATCCAGCACTCCCCCTTTGGCAGGGGGGTCCAGGGTAATGAGAAGGCGGCCGGTTAGGGAAGAGGCCTGAACGGTTTCGACCCCCTCAAGGCCCAGGAGAAAAGACGCCAGGGCCGCCGCCCCGCCGGGACTTAAGGCGCGCCCGCAGTCAATTCTGATTCTCCGGGGGAGTTCGTGGATAATCCGGTAGTCCATGGCGCCGGTGTTAGGCTTGTTCGGCCCCGGCGTTCCGTTCCTTGGCTTCGGCCCGGAGATCCTCCGCGTCTTCCTTGAGGGTATTGAGGGTGAATTTAACATCCTCCCGCAGCTTCATGCCGCAGGCCATGGCTTTAACCACGGCCTTCCGCACCCTTTGGCTTTTGCAGGCCCGGTAGCCGATAAAGGCGGCGGCAAGGCCCGCGCCGAAACCCAGGAGATATTTATTTTTTAAGAAATGAGGCAGCTGTGCCATAAGTTGACCCTCCCAAAATAGAGAAAATTATCTTAGCTAGACCAGGGAAACTATATTCCCTTTTTTTAAAAAAGGCAATAAGATAATTACCGTGGACAGAGTAATTGTCGTTTTTTTGGCCCTGGGAGTTTTGGCCCTGGGCCTTCTGGGGGCCGCTCCGGTAGGCCTGTGGATTGAAGGGGGCGCGCCCCTGGAGTTCCGGATCCGCTACCTGGGATTCCGGTGGAATCTCCGCCCTCTGGTCCGGAACAAGCCGGGGTCCCCGGGAGAGGGGAAATGGCGGGACAAACTTGAGGCCCTGACCCGGCTGGCCCCCCTGTTACGCCGACCCCTAGGGTTTGAGCGGTTCCGGCTGCGCCTGGGCTTTTCCACCGGGGATGCGGCGGAGACGGCCCTTTGCTTCGGCGGGCTTTGTCTTTTCTTGAACGCCCTTCCCCTGAGCCGGGTTAAGGGGGAAAGGACTCTGCTGCCCTGCTTTTCCTCCCGGCCCCAGGTATCCCTGGACTGCGACATCCGCCTGACCCTGCCGGCGGCGGTTTTTCTGCTGCGGTGGGGAAGTCTTACCGCGAAAAAGAAAGGCCGGCCGGGGCGCCGGGGGGGGCGTCATGTTTGACCAGACCATCCTGAAAGAAAGCATTCTGGAAAGTATCCGAAGCCTGGTGGACTCCAATGTTATCATCGGAGAGGCCATTGTGTCCGGGGAAATTACGATTATCCCCGTTTTTAAAGCCTCCATCGGCATCGTTTCCGGTTCCACCCCCCTGGGGGGAGGGGGCGGAGGGGTTACGGTGAGCCCGGTAACTTTCATCGTCATTGAAAAGAGCGGGGTGAAGATCCTTTCCGCGGGGGACACCTCTACCATGGAGCGTCTGGTGGACGCGGTTCCCGGCCTGATTGATAAAATCGCCGGGCTGCTGGGTTCCCACAAAGAGGAGGATTCTGACGGGAAGGACTCGGGGAAGGGCTCTGAATAGAATTTTGCCTGAATTCACCCCCCCGCGCCGGGCTATTCCACCTTGAATTTTGACACCTCCCCAACCAGCACGTCTATGTTGGTTTTGTTCTCTCCGCTGATGGCGTTGACCCGGTTGACCGCCACGTTTATCTGGCCGGCCCCGGAGGCCATTTCGTTCATGCCGTTGGTTATTTCCTGGGTTACCCGTTCAAGGTTTTTACTTTCCAGGATAACCTGCCGGCTTCCCTCAAGCATCTCCTCGGAACCCTCCTTCACCATCTGGGTTACTTCGTTCAACTGGCTTACCGCTTCCAGAATCTGCTGGCTCCCCGTTCCCTGCTCTTCCATGGCATTCCGGATATTCTCTTCCTGATCCGAGACGGTCCTGACCCCGCCGTCTATGGCTTCAAACTTCTTAAGCACGCTGTCGGTGGATAGGGTTATCTTGTCGATGGAGTCCTTGATCTTTTTGAGTACCGCAGCAATAGTTTTGGACTGTTCCCCCGAGTTCTCCGCCAGTTTCCGGATCTCGTCGGCCACCACCGCAAAGCCCTTTCCCGTTTCCCCGGCGTGGGCGGCCTCAATGGCGGCGTTCATGGACAGGAGGTTTGTCTGGCTGGCAATGCTTTCCATTACCGCGTTGATCTCCAAAAGCCCTTCGGACTCCCGGGCAATTTCCTGAATGTCCGTGGCAACCTCCTGAAGGCCCATGCGGCCCACCTCGGAAGACTCAATCAACTCCTGGACGTTGGCGGAGTTTTTGATCAGGGTTTGGGTAACGGAGTGGATATTGGCAAGCATTTCCTCAATGGCCGAGGAGGACTGGGCGACGCTGGCGGTTTGGCGGTCCACCTGGCTGTTAAGTTTGTCGATGTTGATGGTTATCTGTTCCATGGTTGTGTTGGTTTCGGTTACCGAGGCCGACTGGTTAATAACCCGGTTCTTGATGCTTTGAATGTTGGCGGTAATTTGATTAACCGCCGAGGCGGTTTCGTCCATGTTGCCGGCAAGCTCGTTGCCGATGTTAAAGAGGGCGGCGGCCCGGGTTTTAATGGTGATCACCAGGGTTTTAATTTTCTCCAGGGTCGCGTTAAAGTACCGGGCCATGTCGCCGATCTCGTCTTTTGAATTGATGCTGACGGTTTTCGTAAGGTCCCCCTCCCCTTCGGAGATGTCCTTGAGGGTCTGGGCCACCCTGACAATGGGCTTGGTAATGTTTACGGAAATAAAGAAAATGATTATCCCCACAAAAACAACCGCTATTGCCGCGATGATGAGGGTAAAAGTGGTCATGGCGTTAACGTCGGCAAGGATCACATTTTTTTCGGTACTCATCATCATGGACCAGGTGGCTCCGGTTTCACCGATGGTAAAGGGAAAGAGCACCACTTCCAGGTCTTTTTGGATTGCCTCCGCATATTCGGAAAACCGGACCTCATATCCCCGCACTACCGCCTCCTGAGCCTGAGCAACCTCCGCGTTAAACAGTCCGGTTTGAGCGTCTTTCAGGAGCCTGCCGATCTGGGCGGAGTCATAGCTGGCAATTATGGTAGCGTTATCGGTATAGATGGTCATGGCGGTTATGTCGGTAAGTTTCGGGTCGTTAAGAATATTGTCAACCACCGGCTGCAAATAGGCGGTGTTTACATTGACTCCCACCCGGCCTACCACCTCGTTGGTCTGGCGGTGGATTACCGGTACGGTCATCCTGATCACATAGGTATTTTCCCCGGCCACGATCTGGGCCACCGGATCGTAGATGATGTCCTTCCGGGCGTTAGGCCCTTCTATGACAGTCATTATTGTCCCGATGTCATTATAGACCAGGTGTTCCATGCCCCCGCTCCGTTTGGTATACCAGTTGGCCCACTGACCGGTTTCGGTGCTGCCGGGGGCTCCGGCAAAAAAGGCGTCCATGCCGGGGTCGATGGTGTTGGGCTTGAAGACGGCAAAAAGACCAACCAGCCGTTCCTCCGACACCAGCACCGATTCCATAAGACGGTCGAAACGGTTGCGCTGCCTGCCCACATCGGCGGAATCAAAATCGGCCAGCATGTTTGCCAGGGTCCGGGCAACCCGCAGATAACCCTCGTAGCGGGTCTGAATAATCCGGGCCTGTTCCGCGGCAAGCCGCACCTGACTTTCCTTTGCCAAAGCCATCTGCATGGCGGAGGAACGGTTAAGGAGGATAAAGGATATGGAGGCCACCACCGTTACCAGAATTCCGATAACGATAAGGCTTAAACGGTATTTTAGTTTCATAGAAACTCCTTGCAAACCAGCTTCTATTTACGATAATAGATAAATTTCCGCAATTCAACAAAATTTCAATTTTTAGAATTTAATATCCCCGTTCCTTTTTTGCGGACCAATTCTTTTATTCTCCGGCAACATAGTTGTAAAACGTCCAGACATTCTGCGCCGGTTATATAGGTTATCGTAGGCACTTGACTAACCAGCAGAACGACTTAAGCGGCAGAAAACCCAGGATAAGGGGCGCGGCATGACATGGACCGCTATTTTGTACTTTTTAAGTTTCTTGGCCTTCTGCCAGGGCGTTTGCGCCCCCTACCTGGGCAGGGACAGAATTAAAATAAACTGGGGGCTTTTAATTTTAGCCCGGCGTCAATATAGCCGAGGCCGCGATAAACTGCGCGTATCCCATGATATTGGCCATTATCGCCATAATTTCCCTGGGATACGGAAACGCAAAATATAAGCGGGAGAAACGTCAGTTCGGCATTTGGGGTATTTACGGAGGGGAAAGAAAAACCTGCCGCTCCGGACTATTCTTCTTCCGGCGGCTGATCTTCCTCCGGTTCCGGGGGCGGTCCGCCGTTTTCTCCTTCGGTTTTTTCCTTGCGGGCCAGGGAGGAAAGCAGTTGATCGATGCTGTCCCGGTCAACGCTCATGGCAAGGCTGGGGTAAAGAATAATGGTTCCTTCGCCGGAGGAGATATCCGGGGAATCGGTTTCAATGAGCCTGTGGGCCTGCAGACGGCGCAAAACTTCGATGAGGCGGGTTTTTTTGATTTCCTCCCCCACCATAACGTTGTATTTTTGCACAAAATCAAAGACCGTAACCCCGGGGAAGGCCGCCAGGCTCAGTTCCGCCCGTTTTTCCTCGTAGAGGAGCCGGGCAACCAAAAGAGCGCAGGTTTCTTCCCTGCCCAGGCGGAGACGGGTGTCCCCTCCCCCCCTAAAACAGATTACCCCAAGGCTTTCGTCCCGCACCAGGCTTGCGTCCATGCAGGAAAACCAGGAATCAAAAAGGCCGCCGTTTCTTATGGTGAAATTATAAAGTTCATCATCCCTATCGATGCCCCGGATAATGAAGGTCTTTGCCAAAAGGGTATGCACCGCAGCTTTAAAAAGGTCGAAATCTCCTTCGGTAAGCTCCGTAATAAGGTTAAGCCCCTCAAGGTCGCGGATCATCCCTTTCTCCGCAAAAGCACATCGGGAACCACATAGCCTCCGGCCTTGACGGAAGCCCCGGCATAATTTTCGGCCCCTTCCTGATTCTCCTCAATATCGTACCCAAAGGCCGGGCGGGAATCCGCGTACAGGACGGAATAAATAAAATGAATGAAAGAGGATTCATCCTTCACCAGATCCCGGGCCGCAAGAAGCCCTTCCCTGCCGCCCTGGCCGTCGAGCCAGTCCCCGATACGCTTGACCCCCAACTGCCGCTGGAGCCGGATAAGAAGCTCCGCCTCCGCTTTTTCTAAAGCCTCCCGGTCGACAGGGCCCGCCGCCCGGTTAAACTCCCCGGCTTCCCGCTGGTAGCGGCGATACAGGGACTCCGGGGCAAAGACCCTGATCCGGTGGAGCCGGTGGGCCAGCTTGTGGTGCAGTTCTTCCGGTTCGGCGCCCTTTCCCCGGTTATACAGTTCCTTAATCACGGCGCCCAATTTCCCCGCCAGGGTGGAATCCGGTTCCAGCAGGGCCTTGACCCGCCCAATGCTGGAACGGGCGTAGAGCATATTCCGGCGGTCAATGTCTTCCAGCAGGGGGTCCACCGCCCGGAGGGTGTCCCGAATGTCTTCCAGCATGGTTTCCAGCCGCCGCCGGTTATCCCCCTGGGGAAGGGAATTATTCCGGGAAAGTTTGCGGGCGCTTTCGGCGAGCCATTTTTCATCGGCCAGGAGGTCGCCGACTTTTTTGATAATCTTGGGCCGGTAGCGGGAAAGGTTGTCCGAAGTTTTAAGCCGTTTATAGGCGCCGTCCAGAATATCCGCCGCGTAGAGATCGTAGTGAAGGTGAAGGATGCCGCTTATCCCCGAAGCGGCCGCATCGGCGGTGAGGCGGTCGTAGTGCCCCTTGATGCTTTGGGAGAGAACCTTGAGGGAATCGATGAGAGTCTGGGTGGTTCCGTGGGCGTTGAGGACCGCGTAATGCCCGTTTTCTTCCACCGCATCCCCGCAGAGAAGGGAGTAGACGGCCACCACGTGGCTCTCATATTCGGTTTTAAGCCCCTCCTCCACCCGGGCCAGGGCTTCAAAAAAAGGCCGACCGTGGGGGGTAATGTTGATAACCCGGCTGTAGTCGCTCAAGGTTTCCTCGGAAAGCCAGCCGGTATTGATGAGCCGCCGGAGAAACAGGTTGGCCAAGGCCCGGTCGCCCATTCCTTTGGACCCTCCGGCTTCCCCCGATCCGGCCGTCCCCCCCGGCAGGGGGCCGAAGTCCAACTCCGGCATTTTTTCCTCTCCATCCTGAAAAGAAAGTTCCTCGGTCCCCTCCTCCGCCAGGGCGCTCCGGTGCAAGCCGAGGTACTCGGTGAAGGAGCGGATCACCTGTTCCCGTTCCAGACCCCGGGCGTTTTCCTGAAAGAGCCGGAAGTAAAGGGTCAGCAGGGCCGCGTAATGCTCCCGGTTTGATCGAGCCAGGGGAGAAAAAAAATTGTCGGGCAGGGAGGCAAATACCCCGGTACCGGTGGACATAGGGACAGGCTAGGGGAATAAATATTCTTTGTCAACTAGACCGCAGGGGGGTTGTCGGAGAACAATAGAAATGTCCTATACTTGAGAACAATAGAAATGTCAGGTTGGATAGGACATTTCTATTGAGCTTA
>JAISRN010000013.1 GCA_031273605.1 Spirochaetales bacterium
CATTCGCCTAGGTCGGCTACGCCTCCCACGGCTCATTCCACCCACATTTTGCCAGCCCTGGTCTTGCTACGCAAGCCCTTATTCGGGCTGGCAAAACGTCGTCAACAGCCGGAACGTTAGGCGAAATTACGATTGACATTATTTTGAAATTATCATATAATAATACAAAGGAGTCAATAATTATGATTTTTAACAAAAATGGTAAGGTTTTTTCAAAAATGAGTCCCCTCCGAAAAGGGACTTTTTTGCAAATTTGACATTTTTAGTCTTTCGTAAGTCATTGTATTATAAAGACTTAGGATTTCAGAAAAAGGTCGAAATTCACGGAAACAGAGTTTTCGGAGGGGCCTCAAAAATTGAATTCAAAGACGAAGAAGAAATAGAGGAAGTAATATTAAGTAATTTTAAATTACTTTTTGGTGATTATTCAATATTACTACCTAAAAGTCTTATAACAACGTCATCAGGTAAAGGCACAATACCTGATGGTATAATAATCGATTTTCAAGATAATTCATGGTATATTCTTGAAGTAGAACGTGGTATTCATGGAACTTGGGAACATATTGCTCCTCAAATATCAAAACAAATAACGGCCATGGAGAGCGTGGAAACAAAAGAAAAAATTGCTCAAAATTGTATTGAGCAAATTAATAAATTGAAAGATTTCAAAGATAATCTTGTTGAAATTGACATTCAGGAAATTAATATTCATGGGACTATAAATAAAATTCTAAAAAATAATCCAGTGGTTGCTCTTCCCATAGATTTCATTCCCAATGATTTACGTGATTGGACAAAAACATTAAAAGTAAAGGTTGTAGTATGGCTTGTGGAAAAATATGCCGATTTAGAAGGGAAATTATTATTTAATATACCTGAAAAAGAAATTGAGGCATCTGAAAATGAAAAGAATGATATTGATAGTAATTCATCATCAAATGATTTATTATCTCAGGTAATCGAAAAAGGAGCATTACATGATGGAGATGAATTATATTTCGATTATGGTCCTAAAGGAACTAAAAAAATACATTTTACTGGTATCGTGAGAAAAAATGGTATAGAAATTGATGGTGAAATATCATCACCTAGCATATCCTCTTTGCGATGTATTCAAAAAATAAATCCATCACGGACAACTTCAAATGGGTGGAAAACTTGGAAAACAAAAGACGGTAAATTAATAATTAATTTATTATAACAATCGTAACTTCGCATAACGTTCCTGGCATTACCCCTGGAACATCCCACCGTACTCCCCTATTATTTTCGATTTTTATTCATTAAATATTTTTAATGCCTCTTCTAATGTTTTTACAATTATTATTTGTTTCGTTTTGTTGCTTTCGTAAATAAAATCATTTAATGATTTACTTTTTATATATGTAAAATCGCCAATTATTCCCATTCTTTTGCGATAATTTGAAAACTTTTGTAATATTTCTCCGGCAATTCCGGTAGATAAAATAAAAAAATCATTTAAAATATTTTCTTTTTTTATTATTATTGTTGAACAGTTGTACATAGAAAATAATCCAAAAACATCATCCGTTTCTTTTATAATGATATTATTGTCAAGTATTTCTACAATATCGTTTCCGTAAAATTTTGTTTCCATAAAATAAATTCCTCCTATAATTTTTTTGGGATTAAACCCAGTCCTGGGAAAAGTTAAAATCCCCCGGCTCTCCCTTCTCCCCTCCCCCGCCGGTTTCCCCGTCTTCCACAAAAAGATCCCAGCCCTCACACTCCCGAATCAGGGGAAGGGCAAAGCCCCGCCGTCCGTAGATCCGGCTAAAGCCGTCGGCGGATTTTTTTAATTCAAACTCCCCGCCCCGGGAATCGGTAAAGGGCCCCTGGATAAAAACCTCCGCCCGGGTGGCCAAAAGAAAGGGCCGCCCCCGGAGGAAGAGCTCCAGCGGCAGGGGAGAGGCCGCCCCCAGGGCCAGGAGATCGGTCCGGGAAAGCTCAACCCAGGCCTGAAGGCGGCTGAGTCCCGGGGCCAGCCTTCCCAGCTCTGCCGCGGCCAGGCTGTTGGCCCCCGGCAGGGGATAGGCCCCGGTAAGAACCGCCCCTGTCCCGGCGGCAAGTTCCTCCAGCAGGGGAAATTGGAACAAAGCGGTTACCCGGAAGCGCCGGAAACCCCTTGCCCACTCCCGCCGAAGGGCTCGTTTCAGCACAGGCAGATGAAACTCGCCGCAAAAATGGGGCAGAAGAATCTCTTTTTGAAACCCTTCCCCCCCGGCGGCGGTTTCGGGGGAGGGGCTTAATGAAAAATCATTTTTCTGCGAATCGTAGACCAGGGGGAACACCAAAACTTCCCCGGTAGGGCCTTCCTCCCGCCGGGTTTTGGCGGAAGAAACCAGGCGGCTTACCAGGACCGGCCGCTTTTCCCTAAGGACCGGCGGGGGGGCGTAAACAAAGGGCCGGGCCGGAGGGGGTTTGAGTTCCCCGGCGGCCCTCTCCCAAAACTCCCGGCGGCGGCGCTTGAGCTCCCCCGGAGGAATAAACCAACTCCCCCCGCCGGAGTAGAGCAGCTCCTCAAGTTTTAAGCCGGGGTTCCGGGTGGCGGAAAAAAGTTCAAAGAGGGCCTCCCCGGTGAGGGGATGATTCTCCGCCGCCTGGGGGGGGGCGTCCCACCGGAGGACCAGGGTTTTTGCCGGGGGGGAACCCTGGGGTTCCGAAAGGGTTCCCCGGCATTCCATCCCCCCGGCATCGATGATCACCTCCACCCGGACCCCCGCCGCCGGAACGTAAAGCGGAAGGGAATCCCCCCGGGGAATACCGGCTTTCAGGGCCTCCCCGGTTTTGTAAACCAGGCCCTTGGGGGGGAGTTCCCGGTCCCAGGGGATAAAAACCCGGTCCCCCGAAAGGGCGGAAGAAACCTCCTGGGAGCGGCGGTAAATTTTGGTTACCCTAACCGCCGGCCCCTCGTCCCCCGAGGGGGGCTGAAAGCGAATCCGGTCCCCCAGCCTGAGCCGGCGGCTCAAGGTGAGGTCCAGCCCTCCGGAAACCCCCGCGGCGGAACCAATCAAGAGTCCCGATACCCCCGGGGAATCATGGTGAAGCAGGGGGGTTTCTCCGGGAAGGTAAAAACCGTGGGACCAGCGGCGGCCGTAGGAGACGGCGAGGATTCCCCGGGCCTCCTTAAGGGTTTCCCCCTCCTGCCCCGGCGGCGCATCCAGCATAAGCCGGTAGGCCTGTACCGTTTGAGCCACATAGTCCGGAGATTTAAGGCGGCCTTCAATTTTAAAGGCCGCCGCCCCCAGGGCCTTTAATTCCGGAATCAGATCCAGGGTGTAAAGGTCCTGGGGGGAAAAGAAAAAGCCCGAGGTTTTGGTTTCTCCCCCGCCGTGATAACGCCGGCGGCAGGGCTGCTTGCACCGGCCCCGGTTGCCCGAATGACCGCCGATCCAGGAACTAAAAAGGCAGCGCCCCGACAGGCCGCAGCAGAGGGCGCCGTGGATAAAGATCTCCACCTCCACCGGCGACCGGGGAATCAGGGCTTTCATTTCTTCAAGGCTCACCTGCCGCTCCAGAACAACCCGGCTAAGTCCAAGCCGGCGGGCCGCCTCAAGGCCCGAAGAATTATGGAAACCCATTTGGGTGGAACCGTGGACCGGCAGTTCAGGATAATGGTCTTTGAGAATTTTTAAGACCCCCAGATCCTGGATAATGATTCCGTCGGGCCGGAGGGGCCTAACCTCCCCCAGCAGGGCGCCGACCTCCTGAATTTCCTGTTCCCGAATCAGGGTGTTCAGGGTTAAGTAAAACTTTAAGCCCCTATCCTTGGCGTACCGGGAAAGTTTGGATAATTCCTCCAGGCTGAGATTCTGGCCCATTTGACGGGCGTTAAAGCGGTCCAGGCCGCAGTAAACCCCGTCGGCGCCGTACTTGTAGGCCCAGAGAGCGGCCTCCAGGGTTCCTCCGGGGGCCAAAAGCTCCGGATTACTCAAGAAGAACTTCCTGAAGGATAAAGAGCATGTACCCTTCAATGTATTTTTTTAAGGGCTCCTTGCCGGGGATTCCCCGAAACGCATCGTTTTGAAGCAGGTTGGCGGCGAGGGTCTGAATCCGGCTCCGGTCCCAGGATGATGAGAGGAAGGTTTTTTTCAGGCTTCGGACGTAATCCCGAATCAGGGCATTCACGTCTTCCCTAAGGTCCCTCTTGGCCTGACCAAAGAGGAAGTTCCATTTTTCCGCCAGTTCATCCAGCTTGTCGGCCATGTCCGTCCCCGGGCCGAACCATTGGGCCTTGAGCTGGGCCGCCTGTTTGACGGCCTCGTCCCGGCGGGACCGGCTTGAGGGAGGCCGGGAAGAAGGGGGAGGGCCGGAGGAGGGAGATTTAAAGGCCACGGGCCGGGGGGCCTTGGGCTTGGGAGGGGCGGAGCTTTGGGCCTTGGACCGGAGCCCCCGGCGCTTGAGGATGAAGCTGATGAGGGGTCCGATGAGGGGCAGGGTCCGCCAGAAGGGTACGTTTTTCCGGGCGTCCCCCAGAAGGGCCGAACGGCTTAAGTCCAGGATGGTTTCCAGGGGAAGGAGGCATTTATTGTTGAGGTTTAGGCACTTTTCCAGTTCCCTGGCCAGTTTCCCCAGGGGATTCTGCTGCAGCATGAGAAAGAGAAGGTCAAATTTCAGCAGTTGGGAAAGAAGGGGCTCCCCGGCTTGAAACCGTTTGGTCAGATCCTCACGAAAGGATTTATCATCCCCCATGGCAGGGTTTTTAATGTAGTGGTTCAACTGATATTCCCATTCAGTGAGGTAATGGCGGCGCCACTTGTCCCGGGCCTTATTCAAGAGCCGGAAAAACAGAACCCCCAGCATATCCCGGTGAATGAGATACTCATGCCTGTCCGGGGTTTTAAAACGGAGCAGTTCCGGCAGGTAGTCCCCCTGTTTTAGGACAAGCATCTGGGAGAGAAAGCGGGTGAGCTCCTTCCGGGTGTATTTTTCTCCCAGTAAAAGGACATCCCCCTCTTTAAAATTTAACACATCCCCCAGGGAAAACACCAGGGGTTCTTTCTTAAACCGGTCGGGCAGGCTTCGCAGGGCCGCCTTGGTTTCTTCCCGGCGGCGGACCAGCTCCCGGAAATAAATTAAATAGTTGCCCAGAATCCACGCGGCCTGGGCGTGGGCGGTTTCCCGGGGCAGCCTCTCCGTTTTGTCCATCAGTTCCTTGATTACCCCGTTGCAGAGCTGGGTCCAAAAGGCAAAGGTAACCTCCGTGGGAGAGGTTATCTCCTCAAGAAGTTCCGAGGGCATTCGGCGGATAATGTCAAAGTGGTAACTAATGTATTGCTCCGACTGCCTGAGCAGGGGGAAGATCTTGCGCAGGAGATAGGCGGCATTGCTTTTGTAGTTAAGAAAATCCTGAATTTTTTGCAGGCAAAAAAACAAAAGCCGGTTTTTAACCAGTTGGCCCGTAATGATCATGTTGCTAAGATCGCCGGGGAAAAGGAAACGAATGATCTCCCGGTCTCCCATGCTGGTTTTTAAAAAATCAATAAAATCATTTTTTACATCCACCACCCGGACCAGGCTGGAGGGAATCATCAGGCCCGACGCCGCTTCGGAAGGAAAGGGCTCCTCCCCGTTTTTTTCCAGTTGGTTATAGCCCTGCCTAATGAGGATTAAGAAATAATCAACAAAGGTAATGGTGTCAATCTGATCGCCCCGGAAGTAAAGCTGGCAGGAGCCGGATTTGTTTAAGGTAATGAGAATGGCCTGGACCACATCCTGGGTGTTGGTTTGAAAAAGATCAAACCGCCCTGTCTCGTCCCGGTCAAGGTAAACCTTAATAAACGAAAGAAAATCGTACATGGGTACGACCCAGTTGCGGCGTTTTAAGGTGTACTTCTTAAGCAGGCTAAAGATGATTTCATCGGGTCCCAATTATTTTTCGCCTCGCCATTAGTCTACCATAGCCGGAGGGGGCGGTCAATCCCCGGCCAAAAACCGGCGGGGATTGATGAGAAACTAAAAGCAAGGCACCGGGTTTACCCGTTCTTCCCGAGGGCCGAAACCACCTCCCTGACAATGGATTCAATGTCCAGGGCGGAAAGCCCTGTCTTGGCGCTTCCCGCCGGAGGGGCGGCTTCCGTATCCGCCGGGCCGGCAGTTCCCCCAGGGACGCCCGCTACACAAAGCGCCCGGGCTCCGCCGGAGGAACCGCCAACGTCCGCAAGATTTGTCGCCCGGTCCACGCAGCAGGAAGGCAGTCCACCTGTGCGGATCCCCAGTTTTTCCCTGATTTTAACCAACTCACGCACCTGGTCGCAGCTTAGCACATTGGCCTTGCCGATGATGTTTCCCGTGTACATGAGGATCATCGCGTAGTGTTCCACCGACTCAAGGCGGTACCAGGCTTCCATAAGGCTCGCCCCCCAGGCAAGGGCGCCGTGATTGGCCAGGAGCAGCGCATTGTGGGTTGTGCAGTAGGGGGCAATCGAATCGGGTATGCCCTGGGAACCGGGGGCCTCATAATGAACGCAGGGAACGGTCCCCAGGTTGACCAGGGCTTCCGGGTAAATCGCCTTATCCAGGCTGATTCCCCCTATGGCAAAGGATGTGGACACCGGAGGATGGGCGTGGCAGACTCCGCAGACCTCGGGATTTTCATTGTATACCCGAAGGTGCATCTTTATTTCCGAAGAGGGTTTTAGCTTTCCCTGCTGGATTACCCTTCCATCCAGCCCCATTTTAACCAGGTCGTCGCCTTTCATATAACCTTTGGACACCCCCGTGGGGGTGGTCCAAATAGTGTCGGGCCCGGTTTTACAACTGATATTTCCGTCATTGGCGGCCACATAATTTTTTGTGTACATCCGCCTGCCAATTTCGAGGATCAGCTCTTTAGCTTCAAAATCACTTAAAAATTTCAAGTTCATCCACCATTATTAATTCCCCAGGGCTTTATGGAGTTTGGCATAGTTGCCCTTGACATCCTCATAGACGCTCCGGAAAACTTCGTAGAAACGGTCGTATTCCTTGGCCGCAGCCTCATCGGGTTCGTGGGAATCGCTTACCTTTAGCCACTGTTTAACCACGCTGTAATCCTTAAAAACCCCCACCCCTATGCCGGCATTCAGCGCGTTGCCCACCGGGGCGCCCTTGAGATCCTTCATAAAGACCACGGGTATGCGAAGAACATCGGAGATGATCTGCCGCCAGAGCCTGCTCTGCGCCCCTCCCTCGGAGAGGATCACCGGCATGTTCATCTGGACACCGCTGGATTTCATACATTCATAGTTGTGCCGCAGCGCAAAGGCCGCCCCCTCCATGAAAGAGCGGAGCAGATCCCCCTTGTTATGGGCCAGGGACATTCCGAAGATCACCCCCCGCGCCA
>JAISRN010000021.1 GCA_031273605.1 Spirochaetales bacterium
AGAAGGCGGTCCAGGCCGATGGAAGCCCCCACCCCCGGCAGGGCTTCCGGAGAGTACAGCCCCGCCAGATTGTTGTACCGCCCTCCGGAACAGACCGAGCCAATCCGGGGCAGGGAATCGAGAAAGGTCTCGTAAACCAGGCCGTCATAGTAGTCCAGGCCCCGGGTAATGGAGGGATTTAGGGTGAGCCGGGGGGCTAAACCGGTTTCCCCCGCCAGCCGGAGAACCTCGGCCAGCCGTTTTAGGCCGTCCTGGGCTTCGGGAAACCCGGCGCAGGCGGCCTGGATCTTTTCCCAGGTGGCCTGGTTGCTGTCCTCCGGAAGGGTAAAATCGAGGATTTGCCGGGCCGCCCCTTCCCCCGCCAGGCCGCTGAGAACCCCCAGAACCTCTGCTGGTCCGGTTTTGCCCAGCTTATCTACCGCCCGGAGAATTTCCCCGGTCTTTTCCCCCAGGCCCAGCCCCCGGACCAGCCCGTTAAAGAGGCCCCGGTGGGAAAGGTGGATGTGAAAATCACCGATTCCCAGGAGTTCCAGCCCGGAGGCCATGAGGAGAAGAATTTCAAAATCCGCCCCGGGGCAGTCGCTGCCCACAATATCAAAATCGCACTGGGTAAATTCCCGGTAACGCCCCCTTTGGGTGTTCTCCCCCCGCCAAACCTTGGCAATGTGGTAACGTTTAAAGGGCAGGTACAGCTCTTCCCGGTGGGCCGCCAAAAACCGGGCAAAGGGAACCGTCAGATCAAACCGCAGGGCCACGTTCCGGCCCCCCTGGTCCTGAAAGGCATAAACCTGTTTATCCGTTTCCCCGCCCCCCTTGCCCAGGAGAACCTCGGTATACTCCAAAGCGGGGGTATCGATGGGGACAAACCCGAAATCCTGAAAAGCCTTCTCCAAAAGCCGAATAAGCTCCCTGCGGCGGATCTCCGCGGGGGGCAAAAAGTCCCGAAAGCCCTTGAGAATCCGGGGTTCAATCAAAGCCGGCATAAACGCTCCTTCTTCCTAAAAAGATAGTTAATCACATCCTGAATGGCGGGTCAAGAATTGAAAATTCCCGCCAAAAAGGAGGTTCCCATTTTTTTTAATAAAGTTTATAATGCCTTTGATAATGCTAATTCGTTACGGACGCCAATCGCCCCGCGGGCCCCTTAAGCCTGTGGCCAAAATCTACTCCCGGCAGGAGCACGGGATTAACCCGGATCTGATTGACCGGGATGGGGTAAAAATTATCCGCCGCCTTCAATCCGCCGGACACGAGGCCTACATCGTGGGGGGGGCGGTTCGGGACCTTCTCTTGGGCCGCACCCCCAAGGATTTTGACATTGCCACCGACGCCCTGCCCAAGACCATCCGGCAGCTTTTTAGAAACTCCCGGATCATAGGCCGCCGTTTCAGGCTGGTACACATTTTTTTTGGAGAAAAGATCATCGAGGTTTCCACCTTCCGGTCCC
This sequence comes from Spirochaetales bacterium, assembly GCA_031273605.1. Lineage (GTDB taxonomy): Bacteria > Spirochaetota > Spirochaetia > UBA9216 > UBA9216 > JAISRN01. The sequence goes on from JAISRN010000021.1 coordinate 1,448, forward strand.
AAAACGGCGCCGCCGAGGAGGATTCCGATGCCATTTACGGCAAACTTGAGGAGGATGTCCGGCGGCGGGATTTTTCGATTAACGCCCTTTACTACTGCCCCCTGGAGGAACAGCTCATCGATTATGCCGGGGGCTTTCGGGACATAAAGAAGCGAAGGCTCCATTCCATCATCGATCTCAACAAAACCTTTGTGGAAGACCCGGTGAGGCTCCTCCGGGCGGTCAAGTACGGGGTTATTTCGGACTGTTCCCTTTCCCTGCCCATGGTGTGGGCCATCAAGCGGTTTGCCCCGGAACTGGCCCGGTGCCCCCATTCCCGGCTTACCGAGGAGGTTTTTAAGATCCTTCAGGGCGGCCGCTCCCAGGACATTTTTCTCAGGCTGGAAAAGTACCGCCTCCTGGAACCCCTGCTTCCGGTAATTTACCGGGGCCTCAAAGACGGAAAGCTCCGGGATAAATTCTACGCCGGCCTTAAAACCCTGGACGAAAAGGTCCGGCAAACCGGGGATTTCCCCCGATCCGCCATGCTGGCGGCCCTAACGGATCCCTTTTTCACGGTTCCCCAGGAGCCTCCCCCCTCCGCGGGGGATGGCAAGGGAGATTTTTCCTCCCCCCCCTCCCTGCTTACCCTCTGCTTTAAGGAGATCAAGGGGATCATCACCCCCATTACCCCCCCCAACCGGGATGTGGAACTGGCCATCCGGGAGCTGCTCCAGGCCCGGGGCATAAGCCGGAACGTACTGTCCCGGAGGCCCCGGACTCCCGGGGACCCGAACCGCCCTCCCCGGCGCCGCCGTTCCCGGGGGCCTATTCCAGGGAGTCCAGGTAATCCAGCAGGACCTTCGCCCGGGCCCCGGCGCCCTGGGGGTCCCCAAGGAGGGCCTGCTCCAGATAGGGCCGGGCCGCCTCCGGCCGGCCGTCGGCGTACCAGGTCAGGCCCAGGGCGTAATGGCAGAGGGCCGGATCGCCCCCCTGCTTAAGGCTTCGGTCGTAGTAGTCCGCCGCGGCGGCGTAATCCCCCGCCAAGTAGCGGATAAGCCCCAGGTAATAGTAGGCCAGGGGATGATCCGGCTGAAACTCCCGGGCCCGGAGAAAGGCCCGTTCCGCATTTTCGTAATCCCCCCCGTGGTAAAGCCGGGTTCCCTCCTCCAAAAGCTCAGGAAGGCTCCGCAGTTCCTCCACAAAGGCCCCATAGTCCGCCGTTAGTTGGGGAAGATCGACCCAGTCAAAGGCCCGGGCCCGGATTCGCTCTTCGTTTTCAGTCCGGGAGGCCCGGTAATCCAGGGCGGCCAGGCTTTCCCAGAGAATCCGGTTGTACTCCTGCCGGGGGCTTTTAAGTAAAAAAGTAACCAGCCCCCAGGATTCCGCGTAGGCCCGTTCCGGTTCCGCCTCGGCCTGCTCCCGGGAGAGGGAGAGGATCCGGCCCAGGTTGGGTTCCCGCTCCCGGAAAGGCCCGGCGGCCCGGTAGCTTGCCATGATGGAGCGCAGGGGGGCAAGCCAGTTGAAATTTTCAACAAAGATCACCTGGCGGGTTTCGGGAAGGTAGACGGACCTTTCAAAATACGCGGCAAAGCCCAGTTGCAGCCAGAGGGGAGGGTCCAGGGCGAAGGTTCTGAGGAACTGGACTAAACCGTAGTGGGCCAGCCTCATCCCGTCCCTTTCCTCGTCGCCGGTGAGGTACCCCGCCAGTTCATTTTTGGCGGGATCGGAAAACCGGAGGAACACAAACCCCCCGTGATTTTCTCCGCCGAACTCCTCAAGGTAAGCGTCAAAGGCCGTTTTATCCCTGAAGATCCTTAAGGCGAGGGGAGGGCGGTCAGGGTCCTGGGGGAAATGAAAAAAGGAATTATAAAAATCAAAATAGCCGTCCATCCGCCGGGCCAACTCCGCCAGGGGGGAGTCTTCCCCGGCCGGGGCGGGGGGCGGCCCGGAATCTCCCAGGATGAGGTAGCGGCGGCCCAGGTGGGCCCCGGAACTTGACTGGGCGGTCAGGAGCGGGCAGACCGCCAAAACAGCGCAAAAAACAAATAGCTTTCTCAAAACCTTAGTTTTTAGGAAAGCCGCCCCCGAATTCAGGATTTTTAATCTTTTGGTCAAGACAGTCTCCTCTCAATTGAGGCAGTTCCAAAATGTCAGATTTTGGAACTGCATCCTCTGAAAATGGCACGTTTCGCAAGGCGTTAGCCTGAGAAACGCCAGAGCCAGGTTCAAAATAACCGATTTTGGAACTGGCTCAATTTCCCAAAGTTTCAATCCGGAGATCAACCTTTTCGATCATAATTCCGGTGTACCTCTCGATATGATTGATAATATAACTCTGCAAATCGTGGAGCTTCCCGGAAACATGAACCCCGTAGGGCGCCCTAATTCCCAGGAAGATCCGGTAGCCCCGGTCCCCCTCCCGGACGGATATCTTGGTGATGGCCAGGGAAGAATCAAACTCATCGGCGCAGTGCATGATCATCTGGGCCAGGGCGGACTGGGAGATGCTCACCGAACCCTTGCGGTCAAATTCGGGCCTCACCACGGTTTTTTCAAAGACCTTGGAACGGGTCTTGGGGCGGAACCGGTTTTTCAGGAAAACATTGATGGTATCGTGAAAGATGCCGCCATGGTCCCAGCCAATCTCCATGGCGGGAACCGGAATGATGTGTTTTCCCTCGGCGTTTCTGGAGCGGACCGCCAGCCCGATCTCTTCTTCGGTAGAAATGTCTTCGATCTTAATCCAGCGGTTCACATCGGGAAGGTCCAGCCGGGTAACGATCTTGTTAATCATCTTTTCCGAGGTGCCCACGATAAGGATGGCCTTAAACCGGGAGTCCTTTATGGCTTCCTTCACCTCCTGCCGGTGGGAGGGATCGTCAAACAGGGCGGTTTTAATGGCCCCCAGGTAGGCCGCCTCTTTCTTGGCGGACTTTCCCGCCAGAATCTTTTGCTGCTGGATGAGCAGGCCGTCATCGATGATCAGATCGATATTGTATTTTTCCGCCACCAGTTGGGACCGGAAGCTCTTCCCCGTTCCGCTGCGGCCTACCAGGGCGTAAACTTTGATGCCCTTAAAGAGCCAGTAAAAGTATTTAAGAATTCTTCCGACCATAATGACCCCTATCTACAGCCCAGTATAGCCCAGGATTAAGATTCTGCCCAGGACCTTAAAATGAGATTGATTAAATGGGGGAAGAGAGTATATAATTTGTTATTCTCCGCTAAAGTGCAGTATAAAAGGGCAGATTTATGAAATTATCCGTAAAAGTTTCCTTAGTTGTGGGAGGCCTGGTTCTGTTCTTCATGGTTGGGCTGGCCTATGCGTCTTTCTTCATTGCCTCGGAGATCATGCAGGGGACGGCAAAAAAATCCCTGCAAAATCAGTCGGCCATCGCTGCCCAGCTCATTGACCGGAGCATCGTTAGGGCGGAACTCAGCGTGCTTTACGAGCTGGCCAACCGCGCCCGGACCCAAACCCTGGTCTGGGAGACCCAGCGGGACAGTCTGCTGCCGGAAATTGACCGCCACGGCTATCTGGATTTCGGCATTGTCGGCCCGGACGGCATAGCCCATTACATGAAGGAAGACACCACTTCCAATTTGTCGGATCGGGATTACATCATTAAGGCCCTGGCCGGGGAATCCGTGATTTCCGACGTACTGGTCAGCCGGGTAACCAATAGGCCGGTGGTGATGTTTGCCGTCCCCATCATGGTGGGCGGCCGGGCGGCCCAGGTTCTGATAGGCCGGCGGGATGGGGCGGTCCTTACGGACATGACCAAGCAGATCGGCATGGGGGACACCGGGTACGTTTACATGATCAACTCCCAGGGAATCTTTGTCTGCCACCCGGACACATCCCTGGTTTACACTCAATTTAACCCCATAACGGCCGCCAGGACCGATCGCTCCATGGGGCCCCTGGCAAGTTTTATTGAAGATGTTCTTGCCGGCAAGAACGAGGTGGAAGAGTACGCCTTTGACGGAAAAATTCATATAGCCGCCTACGCGAAGGTTCCCAACACGGGCTGGTACCTCATAGGAAGCGTGGAAAAAAACGAACTTTTCTCCGGAATAAACCAGATGCTCCTGCAAACCCTTCTCCTTGCCGGGGCGGCCGCGGTGGTGGCGGTCTTTATCCTCATCCTGGTACTGTCGGCTACCCTGATCAAGCCCATCAGGGGGGTTGTGGAAGCGGCCATATCCCTGGCCAACCTCAAGTTTGATATTGACATTCCCCGGGACCGGAAGGACGAAATCGGGGATGTCCAGCGGGCCTTCTGGACCATCCGGGACGAGCTGCAAAAGACCATTGCGGGGATCAACAACGAGCACATGGGACAGAAGAACAT
>JAISRN010000209.1 GCA_031273605.1 Spirochaetales bacterium
AGCGGCCAAGTTCCCTGAGGAGGCTGAAGTTCTGCATATTCCGGGCCCCCACCTGGATAATGTCCACATCCTCAAAAAGTTCCAGTTGATGAATCGCCATGAGTTCCGATACCACCGGAAGCCCCACGGCTTTTTTCGCCTCCAGGAGCAGGTCCAGGCCCTCGCAGCCCATGCCCTGAAAACTGTAGGGGCTGGTCCGGGGCTTAAAGGCGCCCCCCCGGAGAAAACCGGCCCCGGCATTTTTTACCTCCCGGGCAATGGAAACGATCTGATCCCGGCTTTCCACCGAGCAGGGGCCGGCGATGATCCCCAGGGTTTTCCCGCCGATCTCCGCCGTCCCCCCGGAGGCCAGGGGAATTTCGATCCGGGTGTCGTCGGGGTGGAAAAGACGGTTGGCCCGCTTATAGGGTTCCTGGACCCGGATAACCTTATCAACCAGGTGGTTGGCCCCCAGAGATTCTTCATCAATGGCGGTGGTATCCCCCACCAGCCCCAGGACCGTCTGGATTTCCCCCTGGGAAAAATGGACCTTTACCCCCTGCTTCTCCAGAACCGCGGCGAACCGTTCCGCCTCTTCCCGGCTGGTCCCCCGTTTCATCGCAATGATCATGATTTGCCCCCGATCCGGTCGAAGCCGCAGTAGGGAACCAGGGCATTGGGGATCCGCACCGAGCCGTCGGCCTCCTGGAAATTTTCGAGGATCGCGATGATCGCCCGGGACACCGCCACGGCGGTACCGTTGAGCATATGGACGAATTTGTTTTTGCCGTCCCCGTCCCTGTAGCGGATGTTGAGCCGCCGGGCCTGGTAGTCGGTACAGTTTGAGGTGGACGTTACCTCCCCCCAGTCGCCGCCCTCCGGCGAGGGGGGATTGGCCCGGCCGGGCATCCAGGCTTCCAGATCCCACTTGCGGTAGGCCGGGGCCCCCAGGTCGCCGGTACAGGTATCCACCACCCGGAAGGGAATCTCCAGGCCGGAAAAAATTTCCTCCTCAATGGAACGGAGTTCCTCATGGAGGCGGTCCGATTCTTCGGGAAGGCAATAGACAAACATTTCCAGCTTGGTAAACTGATGAACCCGGTACAGCCCCCTGGAGAACTGGCCCGCGGCCCCCGCTTCCCGGCGGAAACAATGGGAGAGGCCGGCCATGCGGAGGGGGAGTTTTTCCCTGGGGAGGATCATGTTGGAATAGTAGCCCCCCAGGGTGATCTCCGCGGTCCCCACCAGGCAGGACTCCTCCCCCTCCAGGGTATAGACATTGGACTCCGCCCCCCGGGGGTTAAAGCCGATGCCCTCAAGAATTTCCTCCCTGGCCACATCGGGGGTGATAAAGGGGGTAAAACCTTTTTTGGTCAAGATGTCCAGGGCGTACCGGATAAGCCCCAGTTCCAGAAAAACCCCCTCGTTTTTGAGGTAGTAAAATTTCGTCCCCGAAACCTTGGTACCCGCGTCAAAATCAACGATGTCCAGATCCTGAGCGAGCTTCACATGATCCGCGGGGACAAAGGAAAATTTTGCCGGCGCCCCCACCCGCTTCACCTCCAGGTTGTCCTTGTCCTCTTTCCCCACCGGGGCCTCCGGGTGGGCCATATTGGGGATCCGCCGGGCCTCGGCCTCCAGGGTCTGCTCCGTCCGGGCAAGTTCCGCCTCCGCAGCGGCAATATCGTCTTTAAGCTTCTTCCCCTCGTCGATCAGGGCCTTCCGGGCCTCAGCCTCCAGGTTCCCCTTCATCGCCGCGGCATTGGCGTTCCGCTTCTGCTGCAGGGCTTGCAGGCCCGTGGCCAGCTCCGTCCGTTGGGCAAAAAGCTTCGCCGCCGCCGCCGCGTCGGCCTTCATAAACCGGTTGGCGATATTGGCCTGCACCGCGGGAAGATTTTCTACAATAAATCGGTAATCCAGCATGAGGGTATAGTAGCAGGGGAAGGGGGAAATAGGCAATAAGTTAGGAGTTAGAAGGGAGGAGGGAGGAGTGGAAGAGAGTAAGAAGGGGGGCCGGTTTCCATACCAATATATCGTAGCCGTCGCATTGTTGTCCGGCCCCCCTGCGGGCGCACGCAGACCAAAGGTCTGACGTTGCGCCCTACCCCCCCGCCAGGAAAAACGTATCTGAGGGGGGGCCGTGCTACCGTTGCCAAATAACGCGCTCAATGTTTCGCGCGCCGTATTGGGCCCCCCTGCGGCCGGGCCAAGGTCCCGGCCTACCCCCCATTCATTATCGCCAACGCTCTTCCGGGGTAATATTCTTACAAAAACGGCGCCCCCATTCCCGATTGTGTAAGGCTCTTTTGGGTGGTATAGTAGCCTTAAATTCGTATGCGGGAGCTATTTATGAAGGATGATAGACACCGATCCTTGAAGAATCGGTCATTAATAATCTGGTCCGGTGTTTGTTTGCTGTTTTTTTCCTGCGCCAGCACCGGCGGGGGCGGCGTTTCCGTGCCGCTGGATCAGGCGATACGGACGGCGGCGGACACTATAGAGGGCGGTCTGCAAAAAGGCGTAAAAATAGCGGCGCTTAACTTTGGCTCTCCTTCGGAACAGCTTTCCGCGTATGTGCTGGACGAGCTGTCCGGTCATCTGGTGAACGGCAGGAATCTGGTCG
>JAISRN010000077.1 GCA_031273605.1 Spirochaetales bacterium
GCAGCGGCCGGTTCAAATTCCCAGGATAACCGAGGGCACTTCCATTGGAACCGCCATTTATGCGGCGGTGGGGGCGGGAATCTACAAAAGCGCCTCCGAGGCGGCCGGGCGGCTGATTAAAATTGACCGCACCTACGAGCCGGACAAGGGCAAGGGTGAAATTTATCAAGCCGCTTATGCCCGGTGGCGGGAAATTTACCGGCGCTGCTTTGACATGGTGGAGGATGGGCTTTTGCCCAGCATGTGGCAGGCCGGCGGCACCATGAGCCGGGCCCAAAAAGAGAACCCCTGGAAACTTTAAGGGGTTCCGAAAACCCCCTGTTTTTTAAATTAGCTTTTTCATTTTGTGATCAAGATAAGGATGCGTAAGGAGAAACAAATGATTAAATTAGCGCTTGCAGAATTGCCGGTTTACAGAGCGGCGGCGCCCAATGTCCGGGACAACCTGGTTTTGGTGGATGGACAAACCGGCGCCAAAAATCTGTCGGTGGGAATTGGCGTTTATTCCCGGGGCCAGGCTTCGGAATTCCATACCCACAAAAACGAAGAAGAGGTAATGATCTACCTCAAGGGCGAAGGGATCATGAAAAGAGAAGACGGAACCGAATCGGCCCTTAAAAGGGGGGATATTACCTTTGTTCCCGCCGATGAACCCCACAAACTGATTAATACCGGTTCCGGGGAATTTGTGTTTTTGTTTATCTATGCTCCCCAGGGGCCTGAGGTCCATATCCGAAAGTGGGACATAGTTAAAGACCTGCATCTGACTCTGGATGATTTTGTTTAGCCATTGAATCTTTTGGTTCAATAATTTTTAGGAGGTTCACATGAAAAAAATTGCATTGCTATCGATGGCGGGGCTTATGGTTTTGCTGTTTGCCGCCGGTTGTTCCGATGATTCCGGCCGCCCGGCTTCAAGCGGGGCAGCCGCCGCCCAGGGGGCTCCATCGGAGGGAACGGCCTTAAACGGCAAGGGTTTGGTCATTGGGGTATCCAGCCAGCACCTTTCCAACGATTTTAACCGGGGGCTTGTAACGGGGATCCGCGCCCGGGGAGAGGAACTGGAGGTAGAGCTTATTATGGCTAATGCCCAGGGGGATTCCAACAAACAAGTTTCGGACCTGGAAAACTTTCTGGCCCGCAGGGTAAATGCCGTCATCATTGCCGGAGGCGAGGGCCCGGCTTTTGGCCCGGTTATGCGCCAACTGGCCCAGGCGGGGATACCCTGCATAACCATTGATGTAACCAGCGAATATTCCATCTGTAATGTTACCAGCGACAACTTTAACGGCGGAGAGCAGTTGGCCCTTTATGTAAAAAACAAACTGGGGGGAAGGGGAAACATCCTTGCCCTGGATACCCCCGGATGGCAGTCCCTCATTATCCGTTTAAGGATGCTGGATACCGTTATTATGGATTATCCTAACCTAAACGTGGTTCAGCTCATTTCCATCCCTACCAACGATGCGGTAAACAATTATTACCAGCAGGTCCGCTCCTATCTTCAGGCCAACAAAAACATTCAGGCTATTTATTGTTCCTGGGGCCTTGCGGCGGTGGGCGCGGCCCGGGCCGTTCGGGAACTGGGCTTAACGGAGGACATTTTTGTGGTTTGCACCGATGCGGATCAGGTGGTACTTCAGGAGATGCTTCAGCCGGATTCGCCTTTAACCGCGGTGGTGGGGCAGTATCCCCTTAAGCTGGGTTCCACCAGCGTCGAAATGGCTATTTCGGCAGCCAGGGGAAATACGGTTCCCCAGGAAGCCTATGCTCCCATCATCCTGATCGAAAAGTACGACTCCAAGGCTTGGTTCTCGGCCCCGGCGATTATGAGCCCCGAAGAATCCTGGAGGGAATTGTATCCTGACGCCGCTTTGGATTAAAAAAAGGCGCCGGTTTTAATTTTAACCGGCGCTTTAAAAAAATCACACAAAAAAGGCAAAACTGAAAAACCCGATCCGGGGTTGTTATCGCGGCGGCAAAGGCGGGGCGGTTTTAGCTTGGAGGAAAAAATGACAAACGAAGAAATTGCGAGGGCTATTGATGCAACCTTACTGCTTCCGGAGGCAACCGAGGAGGAGGTCTTGAACCACTGCAGCCGGGCTTTAAAATACCACTTTAGAATGGTTGCCCTAGGCTGCGGCTGGATTCCCTTGGCTTATCAGATCTTAAAAGATTCAGACGTAGGAATTGACGCTCCCATAGGCTTTCCTACCGGTTACAGCACTACCGAAACTAAGGTATTTGAAACCATTGACGCCTTTGCCAAGGGCGCTTCGGAGGCGGATGTTCTTATCAATATCGGCTGGCTTAGGAGCGGCCGGTACAGCGACCTTGAGGACCAGATCCGGCGCTTTGTCTGCGCCGCCGGGGGAAAGTGTACCAAAGTTATCCTTGAGACCTATTACCTGACGGATCAGCAAAAAATCGATGGAGTTAAGATTATCAAAAATGCCGGGGCGGATTTCGTAAAAACTTCCACGGGGTTTGCCAAAGGAGGGGCAACCCCGGAAGACATTAAACTTTTGGTAAAAGCGGCCGGGGACAGCCTTCAGGTAAAGGCTTCGGGGGGCATTAGAACCCTAAAAGACGCCGAAAAATTTCTATCCCTGGGGGCTGCCCGGCTTGGCGCCAGCAATCCCCATCTTTTGTTTGCCTAGGGAAAATCCGACATCCCCAGGAAGGGGGATTGTCATAGGGCGTTATTCTTCTTATAATCCGGAATAGTGAATCCAGGGGTTGCTTTCCCAAAAACTAAAGTTTTGGGAAAGCCTCTATTATTAAAACGTTATTACTTTAAACCGGATAGCCATAGGGTGCTTAAGGAATGTTGAATAGATCATCTCCTGTCCCGCTTTATTATCAGCTTTACTCACTGCTGTTAAGCGATATTCATTCGGGAGAGCTGAAGCCGGGGGATATGATTCCCCCGGAGGTGGCCTTGATGGAAAAATACGGGGTTAGCCGGGGAACTGTCCGGCAGGCCATTCTTGACCTGGTCAAAAACGGCTACATTTACCGTGAAAAATCCAAGGGTTCCTTTGTTAAATCCCGTTTTAATACCCTTGTCGGCTTTACCAACAAAAGCAAAGGGGGGCTTCTTGTCCTGTCAAACGACCGGAGAAGCATTCCCCTGCGCAGCACGGTATTGGAACAAAAGGTCCTTGATGATCCCCCCAGAAGCATCAGGGAGAATTTAAAACTGGGGGAGGGAGAAAAGGTTTTTTACCTCAAAAGGGTGCGTTACAGTGAAGATCAGATTAATACCTATGTAGAGGATTACCTGCCTTACAAACGCTGCCCCGGCATTGAAAAATTTGATTTTACCAATGCTTCGCTCTATGCTATTTTGGAAGAAAACTATCACATAACCCCCCATCACGCCCAGCGTATTTTTGAATGCAGCAAAGCCGCCAGAGAAGAGGAACTGGAAAAACTGGAAATTACCCCCGATGAGGCTGTGCTGCGCTGCGAGAGCTTTGTTTATGACATAAAGGATGAGCCGGTGGAATATTACATGGCTTTAATCAAGGGCAGCGTTACTGTTTTGGTTTAAAACGGCCCCCTCCGCCGGTTTGCCCGGTGGAACGCTGAAGGCGGAGGGCTTCCTAGTGTTCCCGCAGGGATTCCGAGTAATCCCGCCAACCGGCAGCCTGGCGGTATGCCTCTATCCGGGCGGCGGGGATCAGGATGACCCGGTTTTCCGCATTGCCGGAAAAGGCATAGTTCCCCGTTGCCGCCGGGCGATTCGAGGCAACCCGCACTTCCCGCAGGCGGCGGCAGCCATAAAAAGCATAGTTTCCCAGGGATTGCAGGCCGGCGGGAAGGGAAATAAAAACCAGGCTTTGGCAGTT
>JAISRN010000125.1 GCA_031273605.1 Spirochaetales bacterium
GTAACCGGGCTTAAAGTTAAAGACTTTGATTTATTGGTAAGCCTTGGGGTATTCAATTCAGCCCACATGAACGGAGCCGTTTACAATTTCAAACGCTACGAAGATTCAAGCCTTGTCTACACCGGAATCGACAAACACGAAGGAGAAAAAGTCGGCGGCTGGGATACCGTTGTATCAAGAAAGGAATACGAGCAAATATTTGAGAACAAACTGTCATGGTAAGATAATATGGACATGATTGCATTCCCCATAACGTTACGTCTTATTCGAGCCTCCCTGCGGCGGGATTATTCGTTGGAATAATGATTCTGCCAAACTGCCTTTCAAAGGTTCCCGGCAGCATGATCTCCCGGATACAATCCAGGGCGTAGTTATCGGTCATTCCCGCCAGGTAATCCAGAACAATGAGGCGCAGGGGCGCTTCGGAAGAAACGTAAAAATTTTCCATTTTTTTGACATAGTCTCCGAAACGCAGGGCTAAAAAGTTTTTTTCGCCCTGGTATTTTTCTCCGTCAAAATTTTTGGCCTCGATTAAATCCAGCAGGTAGCCGTACAGGGTGTAAAGGATTCGCTTAAAATAGTCATTATACTGATTTAAAGAGGGGTGGGCGTAAATGCGGCGGTAATTAAAATCCTTGAGCTGCAAAAATACCCGGTAAACCGGATCGGAAAAGCCAATGCACCGGTTGGCTTGGGAGTGGGCAATGAGGTCCAGCACCAGGTTGTTAATGATTTCTCCATTGGTGGTTCCTAAAACTTCCGCGGCTTCGGCGGGAATCTGGCTGCGGTCAATCAGGCCCAGCCCCACCGCATCTTCTAAGTCCCGGCCCAGGTAGGCAATCTTATCGCTCATCCGGACCACCGCTCCCTCCCAGGTGGCGGGATAGGCCCGGCGGTTATCCAGATCTTCCAGGTTTTTAATGGCGCAATCCGGGAGAATGTGCTTTTCAAATTTTTCCCCGCAGTGGGTAACGATGCCGTCCCGAACCGCGTAGCAGAGGTTTAGGCCCCGGCCGTAGGCGCAGAGGTTATCCACTACCCGGAGGGAATAAAGCTCGTGGTAAAATCGGGGCGGCTTGAGGGGCGGCCCCTCCTTCCACAGGCTGTCGAGAATTTTTTCCCCCAGATGCCCAAAGGGGGTATGCCCCAGGTCGTGGCCCAGCCCGATGGCCCAGGCCAGGTCGCCGTCCAGGCCCAGGGGCCGGCAGATGGCCGAAGCTATGGAGGCCACATGCATAACATGTTCTATCCGGGTGCAGATGTGATCGTTATTGGGGGCATAGAAAACCTGGGTTTTATGTTTTAGCCGCCTAAAGGGATAGGAATGAAGGATGGCGGTGGTATCCCGAAAGTAATGTCCCCGGAGGTCTTCCCGGCGGGTCTCCCGCCGCCGGGTTAATTCTTCCGGTGTCAGGGGGGAACTAAAGGGTCCGTCCATGGGCATCACAACCCAAAGGCGGCTTTGGCCGCGCCGGTGAGACACGCGTCTTTAACCCGGACAAAGTCGTAGGTGGCGGTTATCCCCAGGTCTCTCAGGCAGCCTTTGAGGCGCCGCCGGATTCGCCGCCGGTAATCCGCCATGTTCCAGAAGGTAGAGCCTTCCACGCATAGGCAGACCGGTCCGGACAGTTCGCAGCGGCAAAGGAGTGCCGCTATGAGGCAGGCCGCCAGCCCCGCCGCCCGCTCCAGCAGCCGGTCCGCCAGGCCCAGAATAAAGGCGGTATCCGCCTCTCCGCCCCCGGCCACCCGGCCCAGGGGATGGTCTTTGTAGGGGTCCCGGATAAAATCATCCCAGTCCCGGGAGGCGGGGTTTTGGTAGGAGGCAAGCCGCCCCGCCGCGCCGGGGCTTAAGTATCCTTCCCCGGCGGCGGCTTTCAGGTAATGGGCCAGCAGGGGGCCCAGGTAGGCGCCGGAGGTAACTTTTTCTAGGGGGTTTAAAACCCGAACCTTTGGACCGGAGGCCTCCAGGCTGCCCTCCCGGGCGGAAATGGTTAATAAAAAATCATTATCCAGCGCCCCCAGGGGGAAGGCGGAAAAATTTCCTGCCTCAAGATTAACCGCCTGGGGCGGTCCCCGGTAGCCGATTTTGGGAATGGAAACCGCCCCCCAGGCGGCGTTAAGCCCGGTGCCCAAAACCAAGCCTATCCGGGAGGCGTAAGGCTGCCCCTGCCGGGATTCCGGGGCCGCCAGATAGGCGGCGATGGTATCGTTTAAAAGAACAATTTTTTTTTCGTTTTTAGGATACCCCAGGGCCTCCAGAAGGCCGGCCCCAACCTCCTGGCCCACCACCTCCGCCGCTTTAATTCCCTTGCTCCAGGTTTTTAGCCGGCCCTCATGGGCGCTTTGCTGCTCCATGGGATAGGAAAAGCAAAAGCCAATCCGGGAGGCCCGGGAAACCGCAGGCCGGGCTTTTTCCGCCAGGGCTTCAAAAAAGGCCCTTCGGGAAAGCTCCCCTTCCACCCCCGGCATAAGCTCCCGGCTGAGGCCGCTGAAGCTCACCCTTCCCCCGGCTCCGGCTTTAGCCAGGGCGGTCCGGAGGCGGGTTCCCCCGGCGTCAATAACGGCGGCGGTCAGAGGGCTTGAGGCCCCCGGCAGCCCGGGGGCGGCGCAAAGGTAGGATGGATAGGCCCCCAGGTCCGACGGCCTTCCGGCCAAACCCTCGTCCATGGCCTTGTGAAAATTGAACACAAACAAGCCGGGGTCAAGGTCTTCCGGCCGGGGAAAGCCCGCCCCGATAAGAAATTCAATTAGTTTTTTATTTGATTTTTTATTACCCGCTGTCATTCTGTTTCCTTTCCGCCGGGTTTTTGAAAAGCGGAGGGCCCTTTAATTCCCGCCAGGGTTTCCGGGTTAAGGAGTTCCTGTAAAGCCTCCCTTGAAAGCAGGCCCTCTTCCAGGGCGGCCTCTTCTATCGTTTTTTGTTCCCTAAAAGCCTTGGAAGCCAGAGCGGCGGCCCTGTCGTAGCCCAGGATGAGGGCCAGGGGGGTGGCCAGGGCCAGGCTCTGCCGGATAAAGCCGCGGCAGCGTTCTTCGTCCGCCCGAATTCCCCGGATGCACTTTTCTTCAAACCGCGTGATAGTTTTGGTCAGGAGTTCCAGGGAAAACAGGAGTTCATGGGCGATGAGGGGCATCATAATGTTTAGTTCCAGAGGCCCGGTTTGGCAGGCTATGGTGAGGGTTACTTGCTTTCCCATAACACAAGCGCATGCTTGCAGAACCATTTCCGGAATTACCGGGTTTACCTTGCCGGGCATGATGGAACTCCCCGGCTGAAGGGCGGGGAGGGTGATCTCTCCCAGGGCGCCCCTGGGTCCGGAAGCCAAAAGGCGGAGGTCCCCGGCTATTTTGGCCAGGGCCGCCGCGCAAAGGTTGAGGGCGCTCATAAGTTCCAGGTTGGAGTCCCTGGCGGCAATGGCTTCAAAAAGGTTGTCCGCCTGGCGGAAGTTCTGACCGGTTTGCCGGTTTATCTTTTTAATAACCAGGGGGGCAAAATCCGGATGGGTGTTGACTCCCGTGCCCAGGGCGGTTCCTCCCAGGGCAAGTTCTTCCAGCCGGGGATAGACGCCCCGTAACCGGAGGAGGCTTTTTTGTATCTGGGACGCGTAGCCGGAAAACTCGTTCCCCAGAGTCATGGGAACCGCGTCCTGCAGGTGGGTGCGCCCCAGTTTGGGAATCTGCGCAAATTCCCGGGCCTTGGCCGCCAGGGATTCCCCCAGGACCCTTAAGGCTCCTTCCAGGTCCTCACAGCCAAGGCGGGCAGCAATGTTGATGGCCGAGGGAATCACATCGTTGGAGGACTGACCGCGGTTTATATGATCGTTGGGATGGAGAAAAGAAGCCGGGGGATTGTCCTGGGAACTCTCTTTGTCGGCGGCCCCTGGGGGGTTTTCCCCGGAGAGACGCCGGGCGGCCAACCGGGAAAGAACTTCATTGATGTTCATGTTCCAGGAGGTGCCGGAACCGGTTTGAAAAACGTCCACGGGAAACTGTTCCCGGTGCCTCCCCTCCAGGATTTCCCCGGCGGCTCCGTGAATGGCCCCGGCGGCGGCTTCCGGCAGAAGCCCCAGTTCTCCGTTGGCCAGGGCGGCGGCCCCTTTAATCATCGCCAGGGCCTTGAGCATGGCTTCCGGAATACGCAGGGGAGAAACGGTAAAATTTTCCACCGCCCGCTGGGTGCCGGCCCCCCAGAGGGCTTCTTCGGGAACGGTCATCTCTCCCATGGAGTCCCGGACGATTCTTGTACCCCTCATTTTCCTTTCCTTTGTTTTAGGTTCCACAAGGTAATTTATTGTAATGTTTTTTTTCCCCTTTGACCAGTGAGGACTTTCCGGTATAATGAGCCCATGATCGGCGGCGAAGGAAAGCAGGCCCTCCTGGAGGATTCCCTGTTTGTTTCCCTGCCTTCGGGGGAACAGAATTTTTTGAGGGAGCAGGCCGCGGCCGGGCGGCTGACCTTTCAGGAGCTGAGGATTCTCCGGGACCTGGCGGCGGATTTCCGGCTGTGGGGGGAACCGGGGGTGGCGGAACTCTGGGCCGCGGCCCTTCAAGCCCTGGGTCCCCGGTCTCTGCCGGGGCGGGAAGAAAAACGCCGGGCGGTGCGGGCAGTGCAGGAACGCTGGGAGCGGCTGAAGGAAGAAGGCCCCCGGTATGGCCCTTCCGGGGAGGCCCCTGAGGGGGAGGCCGCCGGGCCTTGGGAAAAGGGGGGCGGAACGGAGAAGCCCCCGGAGGAAAGCCCCCTGGCCCTGGGCCCCTGTCCGGTGGCCTCGGAAAAGACCCGGTGCTGCGGGCTTCTCACCCTGGACGCGGTATCCTCCTGCGCCTGCGATTGCAGCTACTGTACAATACAATCCTTCTATCACGGGGGAAGGATTGCCTTCCGCTCCTGCCTTGAGGCGGACCTGCGGGCTCTGGAAAAAACCCTCCCCCCGGGGCCCCTCCACATTGGCACCGGCCAGTCCTCCGACAGCCTTCTCTGGGGCAACCACCGGGGCCTTTTGGACAGCCTGCTGGATTTTGCCGCCAGGAATCCCCGGGTAATTTTGGAGTTTAAAACCAAGACCGCCAACGTGGACCCCCTCTTAAACCGGGAGATTCCCCCCAACCTGATCGTTACCTTTACCCTCAACACCCCGGCGGTGATTGAGCATGAGGAGCGCAGGACCGCCGACCTTGGGGAAAGGCTTAAGGCCGCTTCCCGGCTGGCCCGGCGGGGCGTTTTAGTGGGCTTTCATTTTCATCCCCTGATCCGCTACCAGGGCTGGGAGGGGGATTACCGGGCCGTTTTTCGGCAGCTTAAGGGCGAGGTGTCGCCCGCCTCCTGCGCCCTGGTTTCCCTGGGAACCCTTACCTTTATTCGTCCGGTGATTCGCCGCATCAGGGAGCGGGGGCGGCCCACCCAGGTTTTAAAAATGCCCTGGACCGAAACCGCGGGCAAACTGAGTTACCCCAGGGAAGTTAAACGGGAACTTTTTTCCCTGGCCTGGGAGGAGTTGGGGGACTGGCGGGAGGAGGTTTTCGTGTATCTCTGCATGGAAGACCCGGCCCTGTGGCAGGAGGTTTTTGGCTGGGATTACCCGGACAACCGGGCCTTTGAGGAAGGGATGAAAAGGGCCTATTTAGCCAAAATAGCCCGCCGCCTTTGAAGAAAACGAATCTTTT
>JAISRN010000131.1 GCA_031273605.1 Spirochaetales bacterium
CGGGGTAGGGGGGAGAGCCTGCGGACAGGCTCATCTCCCCCCTCGCTTCATCCCCCTGCGGGGTATTCCGCTACCCCCCTCCGCAGGGGCTTTCGCCCCCGCAACCCCCCCGGCATTTCGACATTCGCGGTCAAATTTCTTTCTGTCCGTGCTGTCCGTGTGGTCCGTGGTTAAATCTCTTCTCCCGGCTTGCCCCAGGACTGGCCTTGACAAAACCCCCGGGGATTCTTAAAGTAACCCCATGAACAAGCTGCGTTTTCTTATCATTACCGGCAATCCCAAGAAAACCGGACTCTCCTCGGGCCTTACGGAAAACATCTTCCGGGGCGCCGCGGACGGCGGGGCGGAGCCGCAAATCCTTACCGTAGAAAAACTGGACCGCTGCCATGTCTGCGCCGAGGGCTGGGGCATCTGCCGGCAAAAGCATCTCTGCGCCTATGGCAAGGACGGTTTTGCCGAAGCTCAAGGCAAAGTCAGGGAAGCAGAGGCCCTTTGCCTAGTCAGCCCGGTTTACTGGGGGGAATTAGCCGAAGGTCTCAAGGGTTTTCTGGATCGTCTGCGGCGCTGCGAGTTTAATACCGAAGCCCTGCGGGACAAACCCGTCCTTCTGGCCGCTTCGCCGGGGGGCAGCGGCAATGGTTTGTTATCCTGTCTGGAACAAATGGATCGTTTCTGCCGGCATACCGGGGCGGTCATTTTTGATTACATCGGAGTCAACCGGTGGAACCATGACTATAAATACAAAGCCGCCTATGCCGCCGCTAAGGCCTTATGCCAGGGCCGCCGGGCGGGAGAGACTTTTTCCGAAGTTGACTTAACAGGCCCAAGCCGTTAGACTGACACCCCATGAAGATGAATATTTACCGGTGGAAAGACCTGCCCACCCCCATGCGGGAGCGTATTTTCCGCCGGTCCGGGGAGGACATTTCCCGGGTTGAGGAAACAGTCAAGGAGATCATCCGGGGAGTCAAAGACCGGGGAGACCAGGCTCTGCGGGAATATACCCTTAAATTTGACGGGGTCGATCTCTCCGGCCTGCCCCTGGAAGTTACCACAGAAGAATACGAAAAAGCCCCGGCCCAGGTTTCCCCGGAGGTCCGGCAGGCCCTGGATTACTGCATTGCCAACACCCGGACCATTCACCAGCGGCAGGTGAGTCCGGCCATGAGCTTTACCGAAATACGCCCCGGAGTTTTTGCCGGAGAAAGGCCCCTGCCGGTGGATTCCGCGGGAATTTATATTCCCCGGGGCCGGGGCAGCTTTCCCTCAATGCTTTATATGTGCGCCATCCCCGCGAAGATAGCCGGGGTGCCGGAAATAGCCCTGGTAACCCCCCCCAACCCGGACGGCTCTGTTGATCCCGCCTGCCTTTACGCCGCGGCCCGGTGCGGCCTTAAAAGGGTATTCCGGGTAGGGGGCGCCCAGGCTGTCGCCGCCCTGGCCTACGGTACCGAAAGCCTCCCCAAAACCCTAAAAATCGTGGGGCCGGGAAGCCGCTACGTGGCGGCGGCCAAGAAACTCCTGGGTGGGGTCATCGATTCCGGCCTGCCCGCCGGCCCCTCCGAAGCCATAGTGCTGGCCGACGAAACCGCGGATCCCCGGCGCCTTGCCCTGGACCTTATGGTAGAGGCGGAGCATGGTTCGGATTCCGCCGCCCTTCTCCTAACCCCCTGCGCCGGCCTGGCGGAACAAACCGCCCGGGCCGCGGAGGAGCTTGCCGAAACCCTGCCGGAACCCCGCAAAACTTTCATCCGCCACGTCTTTTCCGCCCCGGAGGCTTCGGACTACGGGTACGGCGGCATCATTATCACCGAAACCCTGGAGGAAGCCGGGGAGATCATCAACGATTACGCCCCGGAACATCTTCAGATCCACAGCGAGCGGGCTTTTGAACTGCTTCCCCTGATCCGCAACGCCGGGGAGATCCTCCTGGGCTCCAGCCTTCCCTTCAGCGCGGCCAATTACGCTGCGGGGGTCAATGCGGTGCTCCCCACCGGCGGGGCGGCCAAAACCTACTCCGCCCTTTCGGTTCGGGACTTTATCAAATACAATTCGGTGGTTTACCTAACCCCGCCGGGTCTTGCGGAGCTGGCGGGCCCGGTTAAGGCCCTGGCGGATTATGAAGGTTTCATTACCCACGGCGATGCCATTAAAAAACGGGGGCTTTAAATTCAAAAACCCCAAAGAAACCAGCCCGGCGCAAAAACCCCTGCCGGCGGTGGACGATGGGTTTTTGTGGATAGAAAGTTTTAATAATCTGGAAGGCCCCCTGGGGCAAAGCCTGCCTTCCTTTAGCCGGGAGTACCGTTTGGACCGGATGGAATTTTTAGCCCGGGGGCTGGGAAACCCCGAAAAGGCCGGGCGGTTTATCCATGTGGCCGGTTCCAAAGGAAAGGGCTCCACAGCCCTTTGTTTGGCCCTTGGGCTGGGGGCCCTTTTAAAAACCGCCAATATCGGTTTGTATGCCTCTCCCCATATTCATTCCTACAAAGAACGGATTACCCTATCGGGAAAGGAAATTCAAGATAGTTATTTTATTAATAATTTTTCGTTATTAAAAAACTATTTATCAGGATTGGAGGCAAAGGATATTCCCGGCGGCTCGCCTCCCACTACTTTTGAGCTCCTAACCCTTTTGGCCTTTCTTATTTTTAAGGATCTGGGGTGCCCCTGGACAGTTTTGGAAACGGGCCTGGGGGGAAGGCTTGACGCCACCAACATTGTCGATCCGGCGGCCTCGGTTATTACCACCATAGAACTGGAACACACGGAATTCCTGGGAAACACCTTAGCCGCGATTGCCGGAGAAAAAGGGGGAATCATCAAGCCCGGCCGGCCGGTTTTTGCCGGGTTTTTAGCCGGGGAGGCCCTGGAGGTTCTCCGCAAAACCGCGGAGGAAAAATCGGCCCCCCTAAGCCTCCTGTCCTCCGCCGTCCGGCTGGAGCAGCGGTTCCGTCGGCGGGGGGGAAAAAAGCGTCTCCTAACCCGCCTCACCTGGCTTGAGGGTCCGCCCCCCCGGCGGGAAACCTGGGCCCTGCCGGGGGGGCTTCACCAGGGCCCCAACGCCGCCCTGGCGGCCCTGGTTTTAAGGAGCCTCTTTCCCCGGGAAGCCCGGCGGCGGAGAGGGGCTCTGCGGAAGGCCCTGGGCCGGGCGGCCCTGCCGGGTCGGATGGAATTTCTCAAAACCCGCCGGGGCCAGGTGGTTTTAGACGGCGCCCACACGCCGGAGTCCCTGGCCCTGACGGTGGGTAGTTTTACCCGGCTTTTTGGGGAAGGGCAAACCCTCATTTTCGGCGCGGTGCAGGGCAAAAATATCGAAGCCCTGGCGGCGGCGGCGCTGCCCCATTTCAGCCGGATCATCATTGCCCGGGCGGGACACTTTAAACCCGAGGACCCGGAAAAAGTTTTTGCCGCCTTTTCCCGGGCCGCCTCCGCCGCCCCCGCCGGAGCGGCCCTTTATCTGGAAGCCGATCCCCTCAAAGCCCTGGCCCTGGCCCTCCCCCCCCCTTCCCTTCCCCGGCAAAGGAGGGGCCATAAACCGGGGCGGGGCGAAGGAAGGGCGGCCCTGGTTGCCGGCTCCTTTTATCTGCTGCCGGAAATTCGCCGGGCCTGCCGGAAGGGGTCCTTCTGAATTTAGGATAACCATATCAAAGCAAACGCATTAGGGGTATGGACCCCGGCTTTCCAATCATGGTATCCTTGGGGTAGTCTGTACCGAACAACCCAAGGGGAAAGAATTTGTTTGCTGAACGGTTAAAATCCCTCAAACCCTACGTTCCCGGGGAGCAGCCCCAGGATCGACGTTACGTTAAACTCAACACCAACGAAAACCCCTATCCTCCCAGCCCCCGGATTGCCGCCCTCCTATCGGGTTACGATTCCGGGCGGCTCAGGCTTTACCCCGATCCGGAGTGCCGGCAGTTAAAAGAGGCCCTGGCCCGGAGCCGGGGCCTTAAACCGGAAAATGTTTTTACCGGCAACGGTTCCGATGAGGTTTTGTCCTTTGCCTTTTACGCCTTCTTCGACTCCCCAAGGGGGCCCCTCCTCTTTCCCCGGCATACCTATTCCTTTTATCCCGTTTACGCCAATTTCTATAACCTTCCCTTTACCCGGATTCCCCTGGATTCGGGGCTGGCTGTCTGCCTGGAAGATTACCTTGACATCCCCTCCTGCGGGGTGATCTTTCCCAACCCCAACGCCCCCACGGGCATCAGCCTGGGCCTCCGGGAGATTCGGGATTTTTTGGACCGGTACCCCGGAGACCGGGCCGTGATCATCGACGAAGCCTACATTGACTTTGGGGGGGAAAGCGCCGTGGAGCTTTTGGAGGATTACCCCAACCTTTTGGTGATTCAGACCTTTTCCAAGGGCCGGTCCCTGGCGGGCCTAAGGCTAGGCTACGCCCTGGGCCAGCCGCCCCTGATTCAGGCCCTTACCCAGGTTAAGGATTCCTTTAATTCCTACCCCGTGGACGCCCTGGCTCAGGCCCTGGGCGCGGCGGCGCTGGAAGACGAAGCCTACTTTCTAAGCTGCACCCGCCGGATTCAGGAAACCCGGAACCGGTTCAGCTTCCGGCTGGGCAGGGCGGGCTGGCGGGTTTTGCCTTCGGTGAGCAACTTTGTTTTTGCCTCCCGTCCCGGCATCTCCGGCGGCGAGGTTTATGCCCGGCTAAAGGAAAAAGGTTACCTGGTAAGGTATTTTAATGAAGAAGGAATTACTGACTTTGTGCGGATCACCATCGGAAGGGACGAAGACATGGAAGCCCTGGCAAAACTGATGGAAGAACTGCCTGCCCCCGGGGAGGCCGAAAAATGAAATCAGAAAAAGAACCTGAAATATTAAAAGAGTACTTTGATCATTCCTTAAAGATCATGACCGGCGACATTACCCGGATAAAAGCTCAAGGGATTGTGAATGCCGCCAATTCCGGCCTTTTGGGGGGCGGAGGGGTGGACGGGGCTATTCACGCCGCCGGGGGGCCGGCCATCCTTTCGGCCTGCCGGGAACTCCGGCGAACCGCCTATCCCGAAGGGCTGCCCCCGGGCCAAGCGGCCCTCACCACCGCCGGAAACCTGCCGGCGGCCTGGGTGATTCATACCGTGGGGCCGGTGTGGCAGGGAGGGGACCAGGGGGAAGAGGAAACCCTCAAAGCCGCCTATGCCAACTGCCTCCGCCTGGCAGGGCAGAAGGAGCTTGAAAGCCTGTCCTTCCCGGCGGTGTCCACCGGGGTTTATGGTTTTCCCAAGGACAGGGCGGCCCGGATTGTCCTTGAAATAATGAAAGATCATTTTTCCTCCGGCGGCCTTCCCCATCAGATCATGCTGGTTTACTTTACCCGCCGGGATGCGGAGGTTCTGCTGGCCGCCGCGGGTGAACTCGGCCTGTCCTAGCCTCTAAGGAGGGGAAGTTGTCCTTAAACTGGAAAGAAATTAACCAGATTTTAGCGGAACTGCCCCTTGCGGGCTGCCACATTCAAAAGATCCGGCAGCCGGATTTTCAAACTCTCCTCCTGGACCTCCACCGGCCGGGAAACAGCTTTACCCTGCTTTTCTCCCTGGCCCCGGGGCGGCTGCGGTTCCACCAAACCCAGGATCCTCCGGCTTCCCAAATAGGGCTCCAGCGGTTTGCCCAGTTTCTCAGGGCCCGAATCTCCGGCGGCCGAATCAGCGAGGCCTTCCAGGAAGGCTCGGACAGGCTGGCGGCCCTCCAAATCCGCCGGGGAGAGGAGGAAACCTGGCTGTGCTTCCGCCTCTGGGGCGGCTCGGCCAACATTTTAGCCCTGGACGCCCAAGGGCTCATCCTGGACGCCTTTTACCGCCGCCCCCGCCGGGGGGAGGTAAGCGGCGGGCCCTTTCCCCTGCCCCGGAGGGATTCCCTGCCCGGCCCCGGAGCCGAAAAATACCAAAGCCGGTTTTTGCCCGGCGGGGATTCGGTCCACCGCCAGGTGGAAAGGCTCTACCGGCGTCTTGAGGAGCAGGAGGAACTGGTTAGACTCACCGCCCGGGTGGAGCGGCTCCTGGCGGACCGGGAGGCCGGAATTAACCGGGGCTTTGCCCTGTGCCGGGAACGGGAAGCCCAGGCCCTTGACCCCGGAGAGTACAAGCGGATTGGGGATCTCCTCATGGCCAACCTGGGGGAAATTAAAAAGGGGGACCGCTGGGCGGAGGTGGACAATTTTTACGACCCCGGACAGCGGCTCAAGATTGAACTTAACCCGGAGGCCGGCCCCGTGGAGAACGCCCAGGGCTACTACAAAAGGGCCGCCCGGAGCCGGGCCGCGGGGGAGCGGGCCCGGCAGGAGCGGGAAAATCTGGAAAGGGAACTAAAAATCCTGGAAGAAGAAAAAAAGGCCGTCCTTCTTCCCGCCCAGGCCCTTCTGGCGGCTTCCCCCGGAGCGCCGGACCGGGAGGCGGACCCCATCCCCCCGGAGATAATCCTCAGCCTCAAAGAGTACCTGGCCCTTCACCACCGAAGGACGCCGGACAAAACCAGGGACAGGGGCGAAGGCCCCCCCGGCCTAAACTTTACCCTGGGGGACCGGCGTCTCTTGGTGGGCCGGAACGCCCGGGAAAACGACGAACTCCTCCGCCGCCACGTCCGGGGCAGCGACTACTGGCTTCATACCCGGGATTTTTCCGGGGCCTATGTTTTTATTAAAGCCGTGCCGGGAAAACCCCCGCCTTTGGAGCTTCTCCTGGACGCGGGAAACCTGGCCCTTTTTTTCAGCCAGGGCCGGCGGAACGGCAGGGGCGAGCTTTACTACACCCAGGTTAAATATCTCCGCCGGGCCAAGGACGGCCCTCCGGGGCTGGTTCTTCCCACCCAGGAAAAAAATCTTTTTATTGTGCTGGATCAAAAACGCCTTGACCGGATCATGAAAAATTAATCCTTGATTTCGGAGGAAAAAATGAAAAATAAAAAATCATTAAACCAGGCCGGGTTCCCCGGCGGCGGGGCGGAGGTTTTTTTCCTTATCCCGGCCTTGATTTTAAGCCTTGCCTCCTGCGCCACCGCCGCCAATGAGGCGCCCCTCTCCGCCCGGGACCGGGCCTACGAATCGGGGGAGCGGATGATAGCCTACAACGTTACCCTAAGGCTCGAAACCAGGGAACCGGAGTCCGCCTTGTTAAG
This sequence comes from Spirochaetales bacterium, assembly GCA_031273605.1. Taxonomy (GTDB): domain Bacteria; phylum Spirochaetota; class Spirochaetia; order UBA9216; family UBA9216; genus JAISRN01. The sequence continues at coordinate 7,132 of JAISRN010000131.1, forward strand.
CCTGCTCGACCTAACCGCCGGGTTTGACGGATACGTTATCACCCAAGAGACCGGTTCCCTTACCCTGCGGATTCCCGCTCCGGGACTGCCGGGATTTTTAGAACAGGCTAAGGCTTTGGGCAGGGTAAAATCCGAGCGGATTTCCGGCCGGGACATTACCGACGCCTACCGGGATGACATGGTGCGTTTAGAAAGTCTTCGCCTGGTTCGAACCAGGTACGAAGAGCTCCTCTCCCAGGCCCAGGAGGTGGAGGACATGATTAATATCGAAAAAGAACTGGAAAGGGTAAACCTGGAGATCATTCAACTGGAAGCCCATAAGCAGTCCGCCGAACAAAGCGTGGCCTATTCCCTGGTGTCGGTGCAGATAGACAAACGCCCCATTCCCGGCCCCCTGGGCTGGATTTTCTACGGCCTTTATCAGGGTGTCCGGTGGCTTTTTGTGTGGTCCTGAGCCAGGCCGGCAAAGGCCCGTTTATTTTTTGTGTAAATAGAAACTCCTATCATCACCAGGAGGGTCCAGAGGTGAGGAATGGCCAGGATAAAATCCGCGGGAACATTAAAGGCCCCTTGAGCAAAATTAGAAAAGGCTTCGGCCAGGCCAAAGAGAAAGGCGGCCGGCCAGAGCCCCTGGGGACGGCGGCCCCCCAAAAAGATCACCACCAGGGCTATCCAGCCCTTTCCTGCGGAGATCTGGGGCACAAAGGCCTGAAGGTTTAAGGTTAGGTAGGACCCCCCCAGGCCGCAGACAAAACCTGAAATAAGAAAGGCGGCAAAGCGGAGGCGGTCCGGTTTCAGCCCCAGGGACTCAAGGGCTTCCCCTGATTTTTCGCAGCCCCGCAGCCGGAAGCCCTGGGGGGTGCGGTACAGCATAAACCAGGCCGCCGCCAAAAACCCCCAGGAGGCGTACACGTAAGGGGTATGGCCGGAAAGAAGGTCCCCCAGAATGGGGATTCCGTCAATCACCGGAAGGGTAATCACAGGAAGCCGGGGCAGATCGTTAAAGACCACCACCCCCCGGGTGGCAAAGAGCCGCCGCCCCAAAACTACCGTAATGCCCCCGGCAAAAAGATTGGCCGCCAGGCCGGTAATAAACACGTTGGCCTTGAGCTTTAAGGTTACCCCCCCCACCGCCGCCGCCAGGGTCATGCCCGCCAGGCCGCCGAACAGCGCCCCCCCCAAAAGGCTGCCGGTCCAGTGGGCAAAAACCACCCCGGCAAAGGCCCCGGTGAGGAGGAGCCCATCCAGGGCTATGGTTAACATTCCCCCTAATTCGGTAAAGAGCCCTCCCAGGGCGGCAAAGAGCAGGGGAGTCATAATGGTAACGGCGCTGTGGATGAGGGAAGAACTCATTTTAGCCTCCCGGGGGTTTTTAGCCCCGGCCTTTTAAAAATGTCCTGAAGAACCGTGCTGGTGATCAAAAAGAAAATAACCGACTGCACCAGGGAGGCTATTTCCACCGTAACATCGGAAAACTGCATGGCCAGCCGCGCCCCCGCGCC
>JAISRN010000157.1 GCA_031273605.1 Spirochaetales bacterium
CCCCCCCCCCCCCCCCCGGCAGATTGGCTAGGAAGTCCCCTTTCTCCACCTCGCCGGAAATTCTCAACCGCTATAAAAGTATAAAAGACTCTCTGCCCAGGGTTCTCACTATTTTCAGAATAGCCCGTGAAGGGTTTTTATTTTATTTTTTTCATCAGGAGGACTTATGAAACGTTTCTTAAAAAGGGCCGCCATGACCGCCCTTGGAGGGGTTATGCTGGTCATCGGCATTATGGGCTGCGCCTCGGGAGGAAAGATTGCCTTTACCCCGGGAGTTTACCAGGGAACGGCCCGGGGCTTTAACGGAGATGTTACCGTGGAGGTTACGGTGGACGCCGCCCGGATTTTAGACATCCGAATTGTGGCCCAGAATGACACCCCGGAAATTTCCGGCCTGGCCTACGAGCGGATTCCCCGGGCCATCGTGGCCGGGCAGACCCTGGCGGTGGATGTGGTTTCCGGGGCGACCTTCTCCAGCAACGGCGTTATTGCCGCGGTAACCGCCGCCCTGGAACTGTCCGGGGTTAACCTGGACGCCCTGAAAACCCGCCGGCCGTCGGAAGCCGGGGCGGCCCGGACTGCCGAGACCCTTGATGCCGATGTGGTGGTCATCGGGGGCGGCGGGGCCGGTTTGGCCGCGGCTATCAGCGCCAGCCAGAACGGGGCTAAGGTTATTGTACTGGAAAAGATGCCCCGGGCAGGGGGAAACACCATCATTTCCGGCGCGGCCTACAACGCGGTGGACCCGGCCCGGCAGCGGCCCAGGGGGATCGAAGATTCCATCGACCTTCACTACACCCAAACCTTTGAGGGGGGAGATATGAAGGGGGATCCTGCCATGGTGCGGACCCTGGTGGAAAACGCCCTCCCGGCTTTGCAGTGGATGGAGAGTATGGGGATGGAGTTTACCGATGAAATCTTTACCGTTTTGGGCGCCCTTTGGCCCCGGTCTCACCGGCCGGTGATGCCCCTGGGGACAGGTTACATTGATACGGACCTCAAATACATTGCCGCCCATCCCGACTTGATTACCCTTATGGTTGACACCAAAGCCACGGAGCTGATTGTTGCCAACGGAAGGGTTACAGGAGTTAAGGCCGAAGGGCAGACCACCGATTACGTCCTTAACGCAGGACGGGGGGTGGTCATCGCCACCGGCGGCTTTGGGGCCAACAAGGAGCTTAGGCAAAGGTTTAACACCCAGTGGCCGGATCTGACCAACGCGGGCACCACCAATCATCCCGGCGCCACCGGCGACGGCCTGGTGCTGGCGGAGGCGGTGGACGCCAATCTGGTGGGCATGGAATACATTCAGCTTCTGCCCATGGGGGACCCGGAAACCGGAAGCCTCTCGGGCAACATTGAGCAGGCTGTAGAAGACCGCTTTTTTGTTAACAAAGAAGGAAACCGGTTTGTGGATGAAGGGGCCCGGCGGGATGTGATGACCCTGGCCCTTTTTGAGCAGACCGATGCTTATATGTGGGTTATCTGCGACAGGCACAGTTACCCTACTCCCCAGGTGAAAAATAACTTTAACGAAAGCATCGAAGAGTTAATTCAGCAGGGCCGGGCGTTTGAGGCCAACACCATTGAGGAATTGGCCCGGAAGATTGGGGTTCCCCCGGCCAGCCTTCAGGCTGCGACGGCGGAGTTTAACGCGGGGGTTGATGCGGGAACCGACCGGTTTGGCCGCACCCTGTGGAAGATTAAGATTGACAGCCCGCCCTACTATGCGGGCGCCCGGATTCCCACGGTTCACCACACCATGGGGGGCATCCAGATTAACCCCCAGGCCCAGGTCCTTGACCGGCAGGGCCGGATTGTTCCGGGCCTCTATGCCGCGGGGGAAGTAACCGGAGGCATCCACGGCAGCAACCGGCTGGGGGGCAATGCCCTGGCGGATATTCACGTTTTTGGCCGGATTGCCGGGGCCAGCGCGGCGGCGGAACGCTAAAACCAAGGCTTCTTAAAAAATGACTAACCGCCCCCCAGGGCTTGCCTTGAGGGGCGGTTCTTTTAAGCTCCGGCTTGGCTTAGTCTTTCTTGATGCTGATGGTCCGGGCCTGTACCTTTTCGCTCTGCTTTAAGCTAAGGTTGAGCACCCCGTCTTTAAACGAAGCCTCAATTTTTTCCGTGTCCACATCCTCGGGAAGCACAAAGCTCCGCTTGAAGGATGAGGAAGTCCTTTCCCGGAGAAGGAACTTCTTGCTGTCCTCTTCTTTTTCTTCCCGGGCTTCGCCGGAGATGGTCAAGAGGTTGCCTTCAATTTTCAGGTCCAGATCCTTTTCCGAATAGCCGGGCAGATCCGCGCTTAAGATGTACTGCCCTTCTTCCCTCTTAATATCCACTCGGGGCAGCCGGCTGTCGCTCCGGGGCCAGGTTAGATCTCCGAAAAAGGTGTCCAGCATCCGGTCGAAATCGTTGACCAGGTGAACCGGGTCTAAGCTCCGGTTGGCAGGGGTGGGGCGGTTAACTAGGTATCTCATTTTTTGCCTCCTAATAGGGTTTTCACTTATTATAAAGCAAAAATCGTGCCAAACTTTAGCGGTTCTGTAAGTTGTTGTACTGTAAGCACTTAGAAAACCGCAAAAGCCGGAAAACCCCATGCCCATCCGGCTTTTGTGTCATTTTGTCCAGGCCGGGTTATTTTTTCCTTGAACTGTATCAAAATGACACACAACCTGCCGAAATGTCGGCCAATCCGGGACCAGGGTTCGGTATTATTCATTTAAGTAGTGAACCTCATTAAAAAACTAATTCCGCAGTCGCCCAGAAATCTCTTTCGCCATCGCTTAAAACCCCGTTGCGATAATGCCGGAGGGATATTTTCCCGCTATGAAGAAAGGTTCCACTCCCTTCTAAATTTTCTGCCTGGGGCCGAACCCGGATCGATTCTAGGCTGCCCACCACGACCCAATCGGCATCCTCTATCGCTATCCTCAATTGCTCCGGGGGCAGGGCCGCCTGGCCTTCGGGCCTCCTGCCCCTGTCGTAGTAGCTCAGTTTAACTTCAATGTCGTTGCCCGCAAGGCGCCAGGTCCCCACGGTTGTCTGATAATAGGGATCGGCGGCCGACAAACCGCTGTCCCAGGCCATATACCTGTAATCTGCGCGAAAACTGGGAGCAGAGCCCTGCCACTCCCCCATGATGGCAAAGAGAGCCCATTGGGTCCTTAAAAGTTTTTCCTTTTGTTCCTGGCTCAGGGCCGCCAAATCCAGGGGGTAACCCTCTTCCCTGTCCGCCCCAAAGTCTCCGGGAGTCCCGCCGTGCTTCCCGTAGGCCCAGCAATTTTCCAGACTCATAACCTGCCCAAACTCAATGCGGCTCAGGGTAATCCGGGCCGGAATATCCCTAACCCCTTCCTCCCTTTCCAGGGACTCCCCTCCGGCGCCTCCGGGGAAGTCCTCCGCCGCCCCTCCCTCTCCCGGCAAAGATTCAGGGGATTCACTTACTTCTTCCTCCCCGCTTTCCGGTCCGGGTTCCAGCGAAACTTCTTCATTCTCCTCCAGGGGGCTTCCCGAACTTCCCAGGCGAATCGTATCTATCCTTCCTATGATTATCTCTCTGGCTCTTGGCAGGGGCAAAGCCACATGGCGCCGGGGGTCCTCCGCATCCTCCCTCACCAGGTGGGTTATCTGTACTTTGATGAATCCCCCGGTAATACTGTAGTAACCCAGGGAGACAATATACCGGGGGTCTTCC
>JAISRN010000188.1 GCA_031273605.1 Spirochaetales bacterium
GGGCAGACCGCTCAAGTGCTTAGGAATATATGTTATAAAGTTTCCGAAGCCGATGCTCAAAACGGAACTAATGACTGGGGCGCTATTGCCGAAATAATGCATCGATTATTTTGGATAACCCTTAATAAACCCGCGTTTAATGAAAGCCGGGGAAATTTGGTCCTTACCTATAGGTCCGATACTATGGACAACAGGCTGGATATTTCTCTGGCAGGGCGGGGCTTGCAGCAAATATTACTTATCCTTGCTTATCTCTACTGGCATAAAGATTCAGTTATTTTAATTGATGAACCGGACGCCCATCTTGAAATATTACGCCAAAAGCAGATATATGCCCTATTGAGAAACACCGCGCAGGAAAACAAAGGGCAGGTAATAATCGCCACCCATTCAGAGGCGATTTTGGATGACGCCATTGATGTCAATTTGACCCTCCTGTTGAACGGCAAAGCCGACGATCTGGCGGAAAAACATAATATTAGAAATGCCCTGCGTACCTACGGCATAGAGCATTACTATAAATCAAAGGTACATCCTAGGATATTATATATTGAAGGAAGCACCGATGTTGAAATACTAAAAGCCCTTGCCCTTCATACAAAAAATGAAAAAGCGGAAAAGGTTTTGAATGACCGGTTAAATCTTTATTATACGCGAAACATTGAACCGGAAGATACTTTAGACAACCAGCTTGATCGCATAAACGGCTTCTTCAGAAAACACCATGGACACTTTAACGCGCTTAAAACATTCGTTCCTGAACTAAAGGGCTTTGCGCTTTTTGACAGCGATAACATCATGCGGGATGATGTGATTACCCAGGACTTTGCAACCCTATACTGGAAGTTTTATGAACTGGAAAATTATTTTATCAGCCCCAAGGCGCTGGTTGAATTTGCCGCCGCGCGTTTTGGCAAGGCCGCGGGGGAACTCTTTTTTGAGGAGAACCTCCAAACCTTTATAGAAACGGTTGACGAGGCGCTGCTGGAAGCATATTTTAACCATGACCGGGAACAGTTGGACGGTTATAATAACATGATTCCGAATTTACAGCGAAATTTTTTAAGTACAAAGAAAATAAGCGACTTTGCTGAAAATGTCTTCCGGCGCTATGGGGAAAAAACGCATCAGCCCATGTTATTAACAAAAGGGGAATTTTACCGCCTAGTTCCCTTTTGCCCTGCCGCGGAAATACCCAAGGAAGTAACCGAAAAGTTAAACCTGTTGGCAAAGTACCTGGAATATCCCGCAAATTAAAGAATTTTAACCACGGGCCTCACGGTTAGGCGGTTTTGGCCTCTTTCCCGGCGGCCCGCTGCAGATAGCCGGTCCTGAGGCAGGACTCAAAGAGTTCCCGTCCCATGAATTCTTCTTTCCGGGTGAGACCGTTTTCATATTCCCTGGTAAGGAGAACCTGGAAACCCTCTTGATTTTCCTGAATGATGTCCAAATATGACTCATAAGGGGAAGAGCTTTTAATTAAATACCGGGTCATTTTCATTCCTCCGATACTTAAGTGTCGGCAGGAACAGGGGAGGCTTTAATTTTATCCGTCCTGCGGCGGGGGGTTGTTCATCCCTTCGCCGGCGGCGGGGGGCTGTCGATTTCCCGTCCAGAAGCGTACCCCCCTCAGGACAAGGCCGTAGCCGGGAAATTCGAGGCGTTTTTTAACCTGAACCAGGGAATCGATGATGGGCAGGCCCTGGGGGCAGTGTTTTTCGCAGCGGCCGCAGGCCACGCAGAGGCTGGCCGTGCCTGGCCGGCCGCTTATGCCGATGCTCATGGTGTACTGCTTAATGCCCTCCGCCCGGTTGATGGCGTAGGAATAGTTATAGGCGGAAAAACAGGCGGGGATGTTAACGTTTTGCGGGCAGGGCATACAGTAATTGCATCCGGTGCAGCGAATCCGGTAGGCCTCGTTAAAGGCCTGCTTAACCCGGCTAAAAACCTCCCTGTCCCGGGGGCTTAGGCAGCCCGGAGGGGAGGTTTCGGCCACGGCAAGATTCTCCTCCAACTGGGCCCGGCTGCTCATCCCCGAAAGCAGCAGGGTTGCCTCCGGATGGTCCCAAACCCACTTGAGCCCCCAGCCGGCGGGGCTTAGGTCCTTTCCGGAGGCGGCAAAAATTTCCCGGACCCGCCGGGGAAGTCCGCTGACCAGGCGCCCCCCCAGGAGGGGTTCCATGATGATCACCGGAATTCCCCGTTCATGGGCGGCCTTTAAGCCGGTTATGCCGGCCTGAAAGTTTTCATCGGAGTAGTTATACTGAATCTGGCAAAAATCCCAGTCCCAGTCTTTGAGAACCTGTAAAAAATCGTCCCTGGCGCCGTGAAAGGAAAACCCCGCCTGACCGATAAGACCGGAACGCTTTTTTTCCAGCAGCCAATTTTCAATCCCCCATTCCTTCAGCTTTTGCCATTGGGAGAATCCGGTGATCATGTGGAGAAGGTAATAATCAATCCGGTTGGTCCGCAGGTTGACAAGCTCCCGGGAAAAGAATTTGTCAAAGTCCCGGGGACTCCGGCAGATGATCAGGGGAAGTTTGGAGGCAATATTGATTTTGTCCCTGAGACCGTATTTTTCCTGTACCGTTCCCAGGAATTCCTCGTTTCCGGGGTAGGAGTAGGCCGTGTCGAAGTAGTTGATCCCCCCTTCCACCGCGGCGTTGATAAGCTCCTCCCCCCGGGCCCGGTCAAAACCCCCTATGTTGCGGGGAAGCCGCATAAGGCCGAAGCCCAGGATGGACAGCTTTTTGCCGGCCCTTTGATCTTCACGATAAAGCATGGTTCCTTCTTTTCCCCCGGAGGATGCCCCTAGCTAAGGGCGTTTAGGTAGGCCCGGATTCTTTCCAGCCGCCCGGCGCAGTCCCTTTGGGCCTCAGCCGGGGGCTGCCCCGGCCTTCCCCGGAGGGAGGCGTAAAATTTTATCTTGGGCTCGGTTCCCGAAGGCCGGACGGTGATCAGGGTTTCATCTTCCAGGCGGATCTGAACCACATCCGAGGGGGGAAGGTTCATCCGGTTCTTTTCCCGGTAATCCAGAATCTCCCTAACCTTGACTCCCCCCAGTTCTACCGGGGGATTCTGCCGGAGCCGGGCCATGATCCCCTGAATCTCCCCTACCCCGGCGGCCCCTTTGATGGTCCGGCTTATCAGGGCCTCTTCAAAGTAGCCCAGCTCCCCGTAAATCTCCTCCAGCCGGCCGGAGAGGCTTTGGCCCCGGCTTAGGTGATAGAGGGCCATTTCCGCGACGATCACCGCGGTGGAAACCGCGTCCTTGTCCCGAATTTCTTTTAAGGCCAGGTATCCGCAGCTTTCTTCCCCCCCAAAGACGTAGTTTTCCCCGGCGGCTTCCAGTTCCCGGATTTTTTGCCCGATGTACTTAAAGCCCGTCAGCACGTCATAAACCTTAACCCCGTGCTTGGCCGCCAGGAGGCTTTGCAGCTCCGTGGTAACAATGGTTTTGATAAAGGCCGGACGGTCCGGAAGACGGCCGGTTTCCCCCAGGGAGGAGAAGATGTAGTCCCCTAATAGAACCCCCAACTGGTTGCCGGTAAAGAGGCGGAAATTTCCCCCGCCGTCCGGGGCCGCGATGGCAATCCGGTCCGCATCGGGATCGGTGCCGATCACCAGGGAGGCCCCCTCCCGGACGGCCAGGTCTAAGGCCATTTTTAAGGCCGCCGGCTCCTCGGGATTGGGGAAAGCCACCGTGGGAAAGCCCCCGTCGGGCTCCCGCTGTTCCGGTACGGTGAGGCAGGGAATTCCCAGTTCCCCCAGCAGGCGCTCCACCAGGGCTCTGCCGGTACCGTGGAGGGGGGTATAAACCACCTTTAGCCGGGGGGCCTGCTCCTTGATGAGCCCCGGCCGCAGAAGCCGGGAATGGACCAGGGCGGCGTACCTATCGTCAATTTCCCCGCCGATGTAGCTTAGCAGGCCGCTGTTCAGGGCTTCCTCCTCATCGGGAAGGGGAATCAGCCCCTCCTGGCGGCGGACCTGGTCGATCACCCCCCGGTCGTGGGGGGGGACCAGTTGGGCGCCGTCTGACCAGTAAACCTTGTAGCCGTTGTACTCCGGCGGGTTATGGCTGGCGGTAACCACGATGCCCGCGGCGGCCCCCAGTTCCCGAACCGCAAAGGACAGGAGGGGGGTGGGATGAAGGGTGGAGAAGAGCCGGGCCTTGATTCCCCGGGCCGCTAAAACCAGGGCGGCGGTTTTGGCAAAGAGGTCCGAAAAGCGGCGGGAATCGTAGGCAATCGCCGCCTGGGGGTTTTTGATCCCCTGGGCCAGGATGTAGTCCGCCAGGCCCTGGGTGGCCTTGCGGATGGTGTAGGGATTTAACCGGTTGATCCCCCCGCCGATGATTCCCCGGAGGCCCCCGGTGCCAAAATCCAGCTCCCGGTAGAAGCGATCTTCCAGTTCCCCCCAATCCCCCTGGTCCAGGGCCTTTTGAAGGTCCTCTTTAAAGTAGGGAACTTCCTCCTGGGACAGGTACTCCCGGGCTTTTCTTTCAATCTCCTGGCGGTCCATCTTTTTCTCCTTATTTTATAATAACCTCCGGCGCCCCGGAATTAAAGGGCCAGGAGCTGCCGGGGCTCCTGAATGAGGTAATCCGCCCCGGTCAACTCTTCCCGGCCCTTAAAGCCCCAGAGAACGCCGCAGGTGAGCATCCCCCCGTTTTTCCCCGTTTCGATATCCACTCCGCCGTCCCCCACAAAGACCGTTTCCCCCGGAGGCAGTTTCAGCCTTTCCAACTCCCAAAGGACCCGCTCGGGGTTGGGCTTCATGCTGGCCCCCTCCTTCCCTCCCAGGACAAATTCAAAAACCCCCGGCGCAAAGAGACTCCGGGATATTTTGACCCCCAGGGGCTCCGGTTTGTTGGTGTAGATTCCCAGCAGGGCGCCGGCGGCGGCAAGTTCCCGGATTGTTTCGGCCATGCCGTCGTAGGGGAGGGTTTTGTCCAGGCAGTGGGCGCCGTTGTGCTCCACATAGGCCTCTTTCATGGCGTCCTGCTCGGCCTTGGGAAGGTCCAGAAAGCCCGGCCAAGCCCGGCCTAAGGTGTAGCCAATGCCGAAACCCATGTAGGTTAGGTACTCCTCGTAGGTGCGGCCGGGAACGCCCCGCCGGGCCAGGAGATAATTTATGCTGTCGGAAATATCGAAAATACTGTTGACCAGGGTGCCGTCCAGATCAAAGACATAGGCCTTTTTCATGCAAAACTCCTCGGAAAAACCTCCCCCAGTACACTCCCGAAGGGGGAGCTTGGTCAAGACCTATGGCCGGCCCCAATTTGGATAACCAGGGTTAAAATTTTTTAAAAAAAACCGGAAAAAACTAAAGAATTCCTCCGGGCTTGACGATAAGAAACCGGAAACACTCTAAGCCTTCGCAAGAGACGAGGCTAAAGTTTCCCCCTTAGTCATAATTTCGGTAGAAAATTATCATGATTAAGGGAAATAAAAATTTTTTTCGAAGGAGGGAAACCGTTTCTTAAATTAACCGGGTCATTTTAAAATCTGTTATTTTGAAATGACTTAAAATCCTTTTCAGGGGAGCACGGATGCTCCGGAAACTTTTTTGGTTTCCAATTTTTCCAGGGAGGAAAAAATGATAATTAACCACAACATGAGCGCCCTCTTTGCCAACCGCGAGCTGGGCCACTCCAACCTTCAGGTCCGCAAAAATATTGAAAAACTGTCCTCGGGGCTGCGTATCACCCGGGCCGGAGACGATGCCTCGGGATTGGCGGTGTCTGAAAAGATGCGCAGCCAAATTCGGGGGCTGCGCCAGGCTTCGGACAACGCGGCCAACGGCATCTCTTTTATTCAGGCTACGGAAGGGTATCTCCAGGAAACCCAGGACATCCTGCAGCGGATGCGGGAACTGGCGGTTCAGGCGGCCAACGGTATCTACTCCGAAGAAGACCGGATGCAGATTCAAGTCGAAGTCTCCCAATTGGTGGACGAAATTGACCGTATTGCTAGCCATGCCCAGTTTAACGGCATGAACATGCTCACCGGCCGGTTTGCCCGGGAAACCGGGGAGAACGTCATCACCTCCTCCATGTGGTTCCACATCGGCGCCAACATGGACCAGAGGGAAAGGGTCTTTATCGGTACCATGACCTCCTCGGGCTTAAAGATCCGGGACCTGGGAAGCCAGGAGTTTATCTCCCTGGAGACCCCCGAAGGGGCCAACCGGGCCATCGGCGTTCTGGATGTTTCCCTCCGGATAGTGAATAAGCAGCGGGCCGACCTGGGGGCCTACCAAAACCGGCTGGAACACGCCGTGGGAGGCCTGGACGTGGGGGCGGAAAACCTGCAGGCCGCGGAATCGAGGATTCGGGACGCCGATATGGCCTCCCAGATGGTGGAATACACCAAAAATCAGATTCTGGTTCAGGCGGGAACGGCTATGCTGGCCCAGGCGAACATGGCGACACAATCGGTCTTGCAATTATTTGGATAATAGGGTATACTAAGGGTATCGTTCTGTTCTTTGAAAAAAACCCTCATAGCATGCTATGATAAAGGAGATTTCCCGGCGGTTCTGCCTCCGGGAGGTCTCCTTGTCCTGCGGAAAAGCCCGGGAGAGGCGCGATAACTTCCGGGTTATCCCAAGGGCATGCAAAAACGGAGCCAAAATCGGGCAAGGAAGTCCGAATTTACCGTTTTTCCCAAGGAGGGTTATTATATGATTATAAACCACAACATGAGTGCGCAGTATGCAAGCCGCACTTTGGGCGTTCAGACCAGCGAGGTCGGCAAAAACATCGAAAAACTTTCTTCCGGTATGCGGATTAACCGCGCGGGGGACGATGCTTCCGGCCTTGCGGTATCGGAGAAACTCAGGAGTCAGATTAGGGGCTTAAATCAGGCCCAGCGGAACATCCAAAACGGTGTTTCCTTTATTCAGACCGCCGAAGGTTACCTCCAGGAAACCCAGGATATTTTGCATCGTGTTCGGGAGCTTGCCGTTCAGTCTGCTAACGGCATCTACACCGAGGAAGACAGAATGCAGATTCAGGTCGAAGTTTCCCAACTGGTGGATGAGGTTAACCGAATTGCCTCCCATGCCCAGTTTAACGGCATGAATATGCTGACCGGCGGCTTTGCACTGAATTCCGTTACCAGCGGGGTTATGCAGTTCCAGATTGGCGCCAATATGGACCAGAACAAACGGGTCTACATCGGCACCATGACGGCTCAGGCTTTGGGGCTCCAAGGAGCCCAGGGCGCCGAGGACAATGTCAGCATCACAACACCGGAATCGGCCAACCTAAGTATTGGCGTGATTGACAACGCACTTAAACAAGTTTCTAAGCAGAGAGCTGATCTAGGGGCCTACCAGAACCGTTTTGAAATGGCCGCCTTTGGCGTGGGTGTCGCCTCCGAAAATCTTCAAGCTGCGGAATCCCTCATCCGGGACGTCGATATGGCGTTAGAGATGGTGGATTATGTCAAGAATCAGATTCTGGTTCAGTCCGGGACGGCCATGCTGGCCCAGGCGAACACCCAACCCCAGTCGATTTTACAGCTTCTGGGATAAGGGTGAGAGAGATTTCTGGACGTTATCTCTCTTAAATGAATCTGTACAGGGGGGGACGCGCCCCCCTTCTGTCTTTTTTTTTGCGTTTCCATAGGGTAAGGGAGTACCCGGGAGGATGGTCATGGAGTTAGACGTACGCAATCTCTCATCCATCGATACCGCTGTTAAGGACTTTTACGTTGTTCGGGAAAACTCGACGGCCCAGCGGGCAAAGGCCCAGGCCGCCTCTGAGGCGGATGAGAAAATCCGGGAGAAATTAGCCACCGATTCCGAGGTGGATGCTGAAAAGTACCTTCAGGATATTCTTAATTTGACGGAATACTTCAATCGCAAACTCAAGTTTTCGATTGACCGGGAGCTGAATAAGGTCATTGTCAAAGTTGTCGATAGTCAAACTAACCGGGTTATCAAAGAGATACCTCCGGAAGAGCTTTTGCGGCTTTACTCGAGCCTTAAAAGGGCCATCGGGGTTTTGGTGGATGAACAGATCTAGGGATTTTTAATATTCAAACAGGTCTTGGAAAACGGGGAGGGAAAATTCCGGATGTCTGACATTTCTATCCCTGGCGTTAATTCGAACTATAACTCTGATAAAATAGTCGAAGATTTAATGCGCCTTGAGCGGATTCCCCTGACGCGGTTGGAGAATCAGCTTGAGAATTACGAATTTCAACGCCGCTCCTGGCGGGAACTCAATCTCTCTTTTGTGCGTTTCCGGGATCTTTCCCGGAATCTCTATAATTTTCAGAATCCCTTTAACAGCCGCATTGCCGAATCCTCCGATTCCTATTACCTTACCGCCAGGGCCAGCCGGGAAGCCCTGGAAAGCAGTACCGAAATTGAGGTTATCCAGGTGGCTAAGGCGGATCGCCTCCTTTCAGGCTCCCTGGAGGACAACTATTCGGTTCCCGCCGGAACCTACGGTTTTAAGGTGGGAGATGAGGAAATTGAAGTGGCCTTCCGGGGGGGCAGCCTCCGGAGCTTTTCCGAGGCGGTCAACCGCCGGGGGGGAAACATCCTCCGCTCCACGGTGGTCCGGGACACCGCTTCAACCCAGGTGCTTTCGATAGAAGCGGTTAACACCGGTCAGGCCAACCGGCTCTTTTTTTTGGGGGACTCCATTCCCCTGGCCCTCTCCCTGGGGATCATTAAAGAAAATGTCTCGAATTCCGTGCTCATCGATCCGGGGCCCCGGGATTTCCGTACCTGGACCAAACCCCTCGCCGGGCAGGAACTAAGCCAGGCTCCGGAGGGGGTCGTCTTTGCTCCGGAAACCGAGGCCAAACTTCCGGTATCCCTGAGCGCCTCCCGGACCGGGGGGATGGTTTTGGAATTTACCCTTTCGGTTCGGAATATCCGGGAGGAAGACTTTACCCCTCCCCCGGTTCCCCCGGGACCGGCTATCCCCGCCACGGGGGAGATTAGCTTTGAGAATATCCGGGTTTACTCCGAGGCTTCGGCGGTGGACCTGCCGGACCGGACTCCCCCCCCTCCCCCGCCCCGGCGGGACGATGGAGGGCTGGTCTTTCTTCAGGATGGGGAAAGAATCGTCCCCCTGCCCCCTTCGGATTTAACGGACGGCAGCCGGACGATACGGGTACTCCTTTCCGAATATGTGGATTCCCTCTCTTCCCTCAATATCCGGAACAACAATACCCACCGGGAAATCGGGGTTTCCGCCATTAGGATCTACGATCCCAATGCCCGGGGAGACTACGCCCCGGCCAATCCCCTTTCAACCGCCCAGGACAGCCTTATCCGGGTGGAGGGGATTCCCATCAGCCGTTCCGGCAACGAGATTAGCGACGCGATTCCCGGAGTCACCCTGACTCTGAGGCGGCCCAGCCCCGATCCGATTGCCGTGGATGTCCGGCCCGACCGGGAGGCGGTAAAGGACGCGTTGATTAACTTTGTGGGAACCTACAACCGCCTCATGGCGGAGTTGAACATCCTCACCAGTTCCGATCCCACAGTGGTGGAACAAATTGAATACTACACCCCCGAGGAGAGGGAAACCGCCATGGGCAAGCTGGGGCTCTATCAGGGGGATTCTACCCTGAACCAGATTAAAAACAGCTTTCAGCGCATGATGATGGAAGCCTATCCCACCAACCGGGAGCAAAGCCTGGCCCTCCTGGCCCAGGTTGGCATTTCCACCAATTCCACCGGGGCGGTGGGCTACAATGCGGCCAGGCTCCGGGGCTACCTGGAGATAAACGAGGAAACCCTGGACGCCCGGATAGAAACGGACTTAAGCGCCATTAAGGAGCTTTTTGGCTCCGATCAGGACGGCGATCTGGTGGTGGACCGGGGCCTGGCCTATGAGCTGGACACTTTTTTGAGGGCCTACGTGGAAACCGGAGGAATTCTGCCTAACCGGGTAACCACCCTGGACACCCGGATCGGCCGGACCAACACTGAAATTGCCAACTTTCAAACCCGGCTTGAAACTAAGGAAGCGGAGCTGCGCAGGCAGTACGGAGCTATGGAGGGGACCATTCAAAGCCTCCAGGATTCTACCCGGGCTTTGAATAATTTAAATATCAATGGCAGTAATAACTCCCGTTAGGCGGTTGTGGTATGAAAATTTTTATCAACGACATTGATCTTGATTTTGATCTGGAAAATGAAAGAGACCTGGGGCAGGTGCTTCAGTCCCTTCAAAAATGGCTTGAGCGGGAGGGGCATCACATCCAGAGCATCCTGGTGGATCAGGAGAGCCTGGACTGGGACCGCCCGGAGGACTGGGAATCAAAGCCGGTGGAGCGGATTGGAAAAATTGAAATAGCCTCGGTTAATTCTCTGGAGCTAAAGGTGCAGTACCTCCATGCCCTGCACCAGTTCTTTACCCTGCTGAGGCGGAGCCTGGAGGAAAAAAACCTCCTCCTTTTACGCCAGGTTGTTAAGGAATACGCCGGGATAAAAACTTACCTGGGCCTGGTTTTTGCCGGCGGGGAGGCATCCCCGGAGGATGGCGGGGCAGCCGGGCTGGCCGGCAGGGTGGACGGCTTTTTGCAGGACTCGGGGATTCTGGACCCCTCCGGGGAGGCGGATTTTCCCGATCGGGCGGCGGAGGTGATTCCCCTGATTTCCGCCCTGGAGCTCCTTTTGGCCGAATTGATCCGGGAAATGACCAACCCCCTGCAGGAAACCCTTAGCACGGTGGCCCTCATCAGGGAATTAATTCCCCAGCTTGCGGAGGTTTCTATTCTGCTCCAAACGGGCAAGGACAAGGACGCCATGGACAGGGTTATCCGCTTTACCGAATGTTCCCAGAAGATCCTGCGGATCTATCCCCACCTTAAAGCCCAGGGACTCCTGGACACCCAAAAGGCCAGGGTGGACAATCTTAAATTTGACGAATATTATAAGGATTTAAACCGGATCCTCCTGGAACTGACCCAGTCTTTTGCCGCGGGGGATTCGGTTTTAATCGGCGATCTTTTGGAGTACGAAGTGGCGCCCCGTCTGGAAACCTTAAGTAATTTTCTGGATACCCTGAATGAAAGCGGATAAGCAAGGACCATGTTAAACTTCGCCCTAACCGGCCCCCGGATAATTCTTGCCGCCGAATTGACCCCCATGATTAACTCCGGGGGGCCCCAGGCTGTGATAGGCTTTTCTATCGGCCTGGGGGCGGTTATCCTCCTGATTTTCCTGGGAAGCCTCTCTTCAAGGCGATCCGCGAAGACCCGGATTTCCTCCGCCCCGGCCAAAGTAAAGAAGGTTTCGCTGAAGCGCCAGGGGGAAGCCCTGGGACTAAGCAAGACCCATATCGAAGCCATCGAGAACATCCTGGAACGGAACCCCGGAATTAACCGGAATCTGGCCCTTTCTAACCCCGCCATACTGGACAAAATTCTTCAGGCAGGCATGGAGGAGATAGAAGAACAGGGGGCCTCGGAACCGGTAAAAGAAAAGGAAAAATTAATCCTCTTTCAAATTAAGCAGATTGTGGAGCGCAACTCCCGGACTCCCGCGGGGATCAAGGGCAGCCGTAACTTTTCTCCCGGCCTTAAACTGGTCCTTAGTACCGAAGCCAAGGTTAGGCTCTCCACCCGGATCTTAAGCGTCCTGAAAGAGGGCCTGGCCCTGGAAATACCCAGGGATTCCAAGACGGGGGCCCCGGTTAAGCTCCATAAGGGAATGAATCTGGCCGTTTTTTACTGGAAGGCCAACGGGCAGGGCTTTTCTTTTCCCTCTAAGGCGCTGGGCTACGTGAGAACCCGGGGAATCGACGCCCTGCTGATTAAGCATAGCTCCACGGTTACCGAGGCGACCCAGCGCCGGTTTAGGCGCAAGGCCCTTCAGCGGCCCTGTTATTTTTATCCCGTTAGGATTGTTACCCTGGGAACCGGCAAGGCCCAGGAGAAAAAGGCCATGATAGAAGGCCAGCGGGGCACCCTGGGAACGGTTTTGGAAGTTTCTTCCGGGGGCTGTTCGATAAAAACTTCCGCCCCCCTGGCCAGGGGCGAGCTAATTAAAGTGGATTTTGAAACCGAAAAGAAAAATAGCATCTCGGCCTATGGAAAGGTGGTCAACTACTCCAAGGAGAGTATAGGGGGCACAATGCACATTCAGTTTACCCGGGTTTCCCAGCAATCCGTTAACCGGATCAATAGTTTTATTTACGGGTTATGAGAGGATAATTATGGAAGTCCTGGAAGTTCAAAATTTAGTTAAAAAAGACATTCCCCTGCACTACCGGAACGAGTACTCCGGAAAACTTCTGTTCCGAAACCCCCAGGGGAAGGAAAGTTCGGTTAAAATTGAGTTTACCCTGGAGCGGGACGCCATCGGTAATATTAATATTGATGTGATCCTGGTGGATAAACCGGATTACCCCGTACTTGCCCTCTTGAAAAACCTCAAGTCCCATATCCTGGATCTGGACAGGCAGGGAAAACTCTGAGCCCGGAGACCCCCCCCCTCCGCCGGGTTCTCCGGAAGGCCCTGGCGGCGACGGAAGGGGAAATGCGGGACCTGGGGAAAAAGCTCGGCCGGGAGCTTTGCGGGGGGGAGGTTATCCTGCTCCGGGGGCCCCTGGGGGCGGGGAAAACCGTCTTTGTGAAGGGCCTGGCGGAGGGGCTGGACATTGGGGGTACCATCACCAGCCCCACCTTTACCTTGATTAATGTTTATCAAGGCAGGCTGCCCCTGTTCCACATGGATTTTTACCGGTTAAGGGACCCCCAGGAGGCGGAATTTTTAGGCCTGGAGGAGTATTTTGCCTCCGGAGGAGTTTCCGCGGTGGAGTGGCCCGATGCGGCCCTGGAGTTGATCCCCCCCGGCGCCCTTGAGGTTTGCCTTAGTCTGCTGCCGGACCAGGGCCGGCAGGTGGAGGTCCGCCAAGCCGCCCTATGAACATCCTCTGCCTGGACACCTCCACCGAGATTCTCCGGGTGGGCCTGAGCGCCCCGGACCGTTGGACCGAACAGCTCTACTCCGGGGGTTTGCGCCACGGGGAAAAACTTTTTGAGCTTCTGGAGGACGGGCTTAAGCATTTTTCCCTGAACCCCGGGGAACTTAACCTGATCGCCGCGGTCCGGGGTCCGGGGTCCTTTACGGGGCTGCGGATTGGGTTGAGCGCCGCCAAGGGGCTTTCCGAAGGCTGGGGGATACCCTGGGTGGGGCTTTCCAGCCTGGCCATTATCGGCAACCTCTATTCCTACTGGCCGGGACCGGTAATGGCGGTGATTGACGGCAGGAAGAACCGCTTTTACTGCGCCGCCTATCGCCACGGCCGGGCCATTAATGACGAAGAGGACTCCCCGGCGGAGGTTTTGGCGGAAACCGGGCGGAGTTGGAGTTTGAACAAGGAGACCGGCCTGTTTGCCGGACCGGGGGCGGAGGCCCTGGGGCAGGTTTTTTTAAAGGAAGGTTTGGCCGCCCCGGTGGGAGAGAAAACCTGCGCCCTCTTTTTTAAGGACGGGGGGCGGGCGGTCTTTGATCCGGCCTCCAAGGTTTCCTACTGCCCCGTGATGGCCCGGCTGGGGGAGGAGCATTTTTTAAGCCGGGGGGGCGAGGAACCCGGCGCCGGGGCGGTTTATAGACGGAGCCATGAAGGCCTTGCCTTACAAGACCAGCCTTGCAAAACCCAGCCTTAAGTGTTTAATCCCGGCCTTCGCCGGGGGCCGGTTTCTTTTTCCGGTCCATCAGGTTGTCCAGGGCGGGCAGGGTGGTTGCCGATTGGGAGGCCTCCTGGTTTTCCCGCTGAATGGCGTCGTACACTTCCCGCCGGAAAACCTTGATGTCCCTGGGGGCAATGATGCCAAGTTTAACCTGATCCCCCTTAATATCGATCACCGTAACTTCGATCTTTTCCCCGATGGTGATGCTTTCGTTTACCTTGCGCGCCAGGATCAGCATGTTTTGGTCCTAAAGTTTTCCAGCTCCTCCAGGATAAAGTGCCGGGTTTTGTACTGGGAATCATTGTTGATAAACTGGCCGCCGGTCTTGGTTTGACGGTTGATCACCAGGGGGCCCAGGAGGTTGGCGGTCATCCGGGCCTGATTTTCCGGGATGGTAACAATGGCAAAGAGCAGGCCGTTTTCATGGGGATAGGCGGGGAGCCCCACTTCCTTTGCCTCCTCCTCTTCCAGGTGGAGCCGGTAATCCGGCCGGAAGATGGTGGGATCGATGAGGACAAAGGCAATCTCCTTGACATCCAGGGATTGAAGCCAGTAAAAGGGCGCCTGGGAAGAATCCAAAAGGGCAAAGCTATGAAAGTTTTCAAAGCCCAGGATTCCCCTGGGAAAGTTTAAAAGCTGCCTTTCATCTACCAGCACCTTGTCCTGGGCCTTGGTATTTATTTCTATCATTTTGACTTACCTGAGAAAGTCTAAAAGGGTGGGCTGCAGGATTCTTCCCGCGGTCTGCAGGGCGGTACGGTGATTTAGCTCCAACTGGCGCAGGTCTGTGATGCTCCGGGTAACATCAACATCGGATTCCAGGGAGTTTTTGCCGATAACCTCGGGAATCTCATAGGACAGGCGATCCGAAACCACCCTTAGCCGGGACTGCCCGGCCCCCAGCTTGGCCAGGCCGGAAATCAGGCTTGAGATTCCCAGGTCCAGTCCTTTGAGGGCCAGGCCGCCGGTGGTTAGGGTATCCCCCCGAAACAGGCTGTCCCGCAGGGTGATGAGCATATCAAAGGCGGACCCGCCGGCATTAACGGCCTGGGGATGAATGTTGGCCGGGGGGGCGCTCTGATCGTTCACCACCCCCAGGTCGGTCATGGCCCGGCCGGCCGGTCCGTTTTCAATCCAAATCTGGTGGGGAACCGTGGTTTTTAGCATGAGGCTGTTTCTTACCGGATCCAGGGAAGCCTCCACCGCCGCCCCGGAGGAGTTAATCTTGTCAATAATGGCATGAATATTATCCCCCGCCTTGAGGTCTATGGCCTTGCCGTCCAAGTAAAAGGTTTGATCCTCCATAACCTGGTACCGGGAGGCTTCGATATTGGAAAAGATCTGCTGATGTTCCGCCCAAAAAATTTTATTTCCCGGAATGTTGGCTTCGATGTAACTTCCCTGGGATATTTCAACAAGGTTCTCCCGGTTGGTTCCGGTGTAGTTTACCTGGGTGATTACCGAATCGCTTACCCCGGGAATATGCCCTTTAAGGCTGACAAAAGCCTGGCTCCGGGTTTTATCCCCGGCAAAGAGGGTGCGGTTATCTCCGTTTTTTCCGTTGGCTAGTTCCACAAGTTCATTTAAAAGCTGATTAACCTCAAAGCCCATGTAGCTCTGCTGTTCCTGGGAGTAAATGCCGTGGGCGCCTTCCACCGCGATCTCCCGGGCCCGGTGAAGAATGTTCAGGGCGCTTTGCATGTACCCCTCGGCAATCTGCAGATCCGATATAAGGCTTTCCGAATTCCGGGAAAAACGGGACAGGTGGTTTATCTTGGAGAGATACCGGGTGGAATGGGCCGCCGCCACCGGATCATCCCGCAGTTCCTGAATGCGGCTTCCCGAGGCCAACTGGTTGGAAAGGCGGTTGAGCTGCCCCTCCCGGATGTGCAAGCTAAATTGCATATCATTATTGCTCATATTGGTACTAATTCGCTGCATTGTCTTCTCCTGCTCCCTTATATTGTTCCGGCCAGAGGATAGTGGGCTTCCGGGGGAAGTTCACTAGACCCCCATGCGGTTAATAATGACATCCAGCATTTCATTAACCACATTGATAAACCTGGCGGCCGCATTGTAACCATGCTGATACTTGATCATTTGAGCCATCTCCTCGTCAATGTTGACGCCGGAAATAGAATCCCGCAAATCGGTTAAACTTTTCATTATGATTTCCTGGGTCATAAGGGTGCGCTGGGCGGTTTTTCCCTTCTCCCCAATCTGGGCCGCTATGCCGGCAAAGTATTCGTCAAAGTTGGGGGTCCGGCCTAACATAACCTCGCTGTGCCGGAGGGCGGCAATGGCCAGGGCCGCCGATCCGTCTCCCGCCTCGGCGGGGCGTCCGTTGACCCCGAAGCCGGCGGCTAAGGAGGAGGGGTCCGAGAGGAGATCGCCGTTTAAGACCATCCAGGCCGAGGGGTGGGCGGTGGGGGAGACGGCGTAGCCGGTTTCGTTTCCCCTAAGGCGGTCCCGGGCGTCCGCCATGCCCCAGTCATAGGCGCCCTCAGGGCCTCCGTTTTGCAGAAGCCCCGCGTAACCCACCAAAAACTGCCCCTGGTCTTCCACATGGCGGATCACAAAATCGGGGTTTTCCATGGACGCCGCCTGGGTGGCCTTAAGGTTTAGCCGGCCGTTTTGATCCAGGGCGGCCACCACTTCGGTGGAGGAAAGGTTGATCCGGCGAATCACATCCTCCACGGTGTCGGTGGGGAAATAAGGAATTTGCTGGCTGCCCCCGGAGGAGGAGAGGGTAAGAATTCCGGAAAGGCCGATTTGCTCCCTGGGGTCCAGGGTTTGGGTTCCGCTGATCCTGAAAAGCCGGGTTGAATCGTAAACCCCGTCGCCGTCCTGGTCGTAGTTTCCCGCCACGTTGTTGACAAAGGGATACTCCCTAAAAAAATTAAGCCCCGTTTTGCCGTTAAGACCAAAGGCCTCCCGGTGGGCGGCATTGACCATATCGGTAAAGTTTACCGTAAGAAGGTCCAGCTTTTGAATCTCCTCCCGGATGTCCCCGTCCCGGAGCTGCAGCAGGGAGGCCAGCCGGCCCCCGGTAAAAGCGGTGTCCTCGCCGGTACGCACCCAGAGCACCCGGGCGTATCCTTCGTTAAGGGGATTATCCTCGGCGGCAATGGGATGAACCACCCGGCCCTGGAGGAGATGCCGGCCCCCGGAGTGAATTAAAAGCTCATCGGGGTCCCTTTTATCAACGGTAATGTTAACCAGGGTGGAAAGCTGCCCCACCAGAAGGTCCCGGCGATCCATGAGATCGTTGGGATTATCCCCCAGGGCCTGAATTTTGGTGATCTCCTCGTTGATCCCCGCGATATCCGAAAGCAGGGTATTGATCCGGTTAACCGTTGCCACCACATCTTCGTTTATCATTTCCTGAATGGACTTTAGGCTCCGGTACTCTTCGTGAATCCTGTCTACCAGGGCCTGACCGTTTTCCAGCACCACCATCCTTCCTTCCATGGCTTCGGGATGATAGGAAAGTTCCTGCCAGGAATTCCAGAAGTTATCAAAGGCGCTGCGCACCGAGGACTCCGTAGGTTCAGTATAAACGGCCTCGGCCATTCCCAGGTAAAACTCCCGGGCCGCCCAGTAGCCTCCCCCCTCCGCCTTGGCGACAATCTGATTTTCCAAAAGCTCATCCCGAATCCGTTCAATCCGGGAGGTAACCATCCCCTGCCCCAACTGCCCGGGGGTCTCCGCCCGGTCCAGGGCGGGAAAGTAGATGGGCTCAAAGGGCATAAATTCCACCCGCTGACGGGAGTAACCTTCGGTGGACTGGTTGCTCAGGTTGTGCCCCACGGTGGAGATTCCCTGGGTGTGGCCAATCAGGCTGCGCTTGCCTACTTCAATTCCGGTAAACGTGGAATGCATAGGTTCCTCCCTAGAGCTGCCGGTTAATTAAAAGGGGCATGGAATTAACCGGAGCGGACTGACCGTCCCGGGCGTAAATTTTTCCCTTTTGATGGGGAAAGAACTGGCTTATGATTTGATTGACCGACTCCCCCATAGTGCGGATATAAATTTCAATGGCTCTCAGGATTCCCTGAATCTGAATGATCAGGTTTTTCATGGCCCGGTAAGGGGCGGCCAGGGGGTGATCCATGTTTCGGCTAAGGGCGGCCAGGACGGTGTAAAAGGGGGCCTCCGGGGGCAGGGCCAGACTCTCCTTAACCTTCATAAGACTTGAGTCCCGCCGCTTGTCCATGGTTTGTATCTCCCGGGAAAGCAAATCCAGCCGGCCCAGCAGTTCCTGAATCTTTTCCCAATCCTTTTCCTGGATAAAGACATTCAGTTCTTCGATCCTGTCCCGGTACTTTTCCAGCAGACGGTTTTCGGTGAGCATAATGTTTAAGAGTTTTTCAAGGGTTTCTTCCATAAGTATCTTACACCTCTTTGTTCAACATCGGCAAAAAATCCCCTCCGGCTTAGAACTTTAGGAATTAACCTTGCCCCAAAATCTGCCCCGGAGCTTGACCTTCCCCGGAGCTTGAAAGTTCCCCCCGGTTTGGCTATGCTAAGGACCATGGAAACTACCCAGGATGTGATTGTCATCGGCGGCGGCCCGGCGGGTTTAACCGCGGCGGCCTACGGCGCCCGGGCGGGGCTTAAGGTTCTCCTCCTGGAGGAAATGAGCTATGGAGGCCAGGGCCTTTTGATTGAATCCCTGGAAAACTACCCCGGCTTGGGGGAGGCGGCGGATACCTTTGCTTTTTTTGCGGCCATGGAGGCCCAGGCCAGGCGCTTTGGGGCGGTTTTGCTGACCGCCCGGGCCAAGAGCCTGGAACGGACCGGGGAAACCTACGGGGTAACCACGGACCGGGGGGATTTTACCGCCCCAGCGGTTATCCTTGCCATGGGGGCCCGGCATCGCCATTTGGATGTTCCCGGAGAGGAGGCCCTGGCGGGGAAGGGGGTTTCCTACTGCGCTTCCTGCGACGGCCCCTTCTTTAAAGGCCGGCCCATCCTGGCGGTGGGAGGCGGGGATTCCGCCTGCGCCGAGGCCCTCTGTTTAACGAAATTCTCCCAAAAAATCCTGATGATCCACCGGAAACCCCGGTTCCGGGCTCAAAAATCCCTGTCGGATCAGGTGCTTGCCCATCCGGCCATTACCGTCCGCTTTTCCACCGAGGTCCGGGAGATTCTGGGGACCGATAAGGTCCGGGGCGTCCGGCTGTGGGATAACCGGATGGAAAGGGAAACCACGGAAGACCTGGAGGGAGTCTTTATTTTTGCGGGAATCCTGCCCCAGACGGAACTGGTGAAACCCCTGGGAGTCGAAACCGATAAAGGGGGCTTTGTGCGGACCACCCCGGGAATGGCCGCTTCCCTTCCGGGGCTTTTTGCCGCGGGGGACCTTAGGGCGAGTCCCTTTCGTCAGGTGGTAACCGCCTGCGCCGATGGAGCGGTGGCGGCCCATTCCGCCGCCGAATACCTGGAAGCCCTGCGGGGCCTGGCCTATTCCTAGGCATGTCCGTGTTTAAGGGGGAAGAAACCACAGTCCCGGGGGAACCGGGGAATCTTTGCTGGCGGCGCTTGAGTTTTTCCGGTTTTCCCGGGCTAAACTTCGGGAAGGTCCCGGACCCTCTCCTCCTGGAATTTCTGCAAAAATATGAATACCGGAATCTTCAGGCCGCCGCCTGCCTGGCTCCCCTGTTGGCCCGGGATTCCCCCTCCCCCGAAAAGGCCCCGGTCCCCCGGTTTTCCGGGGGGCGGGAAAAATTCTGGGTCTGTTTTTTCGGGGACAGGGTGGCGGGCCTCCTGGCGGTTAAGGGGGGGCTGGCTTTGCCCCTCTTTGCCCCGGAATTCGATCCCTGGCTGGACCGGGCCCTGGCGGCCCTTCCCTTTCGGGAAAACTACCGGACCCTGCTGGGGATGAAAAACGCCGTGGAGGGGATGGAAAAACTGTGTCCCGGCCCCAGGCTTGATTTTCACTACCTCCTCCTGGTTCATCCCGGATGGGGGGAAGCCCCTCCCCTCCCCCGGAAAGACCCCGGGGAATTCCTAATCCGCCGGGCAGGAATAGAGGATCTGGAGGCCCTCCTGCCCCTCCAAAGGGCTTACGAGTTGGAGGAGGTGGTTTCCGACCCGGCCCGCTTCGATCCCCTCCTGTGCCGCCGGCACTTTCAGAATCAGCTTAAAGGGGAGTACATCCTGGGCCTTTGGGAAGGGGGCGTTCCCCTGGCTAAGGGGGGCACCAACGCCCAGGGCCTGGGGTTTTGCCAGGTGGGGGGGGTCTATACCGTTCCCCGCCGGCGCAACCAGGGCTTATCCAAGGCCCTTATTCGTCGGCTCCTTTGGGAAATGGACCGCCGGAACCGGAGACTCTGCCTCTTTGTGAAGACCGCCAACCGGTCGGCCCTGGGGGTTTATGAAAAAACGGGATTTCAGCCCGCCGGAGATTTTAAAATTAGTTACAGCCGGTCTTAAGTGAATTGAGGGAGGTTAAAATGGACTATTTAGGCAAGGACATCAAAAAACTGGGGTTTGGGCTGATGCGGCTCCCCATGGCAGGGGAGGATGTGGACATTGAGCAGACCAAGCAGATGGTGGATCTGTTTTTGGCACAGGGGTTCACCTATTTTGACACCGCGTATGGCTATATAAACGGAAAGTCCGAGGCCGCCGCGAAGGAGGCGCTGGTGGACCGCTACCCCCGGGAT
Source organism: Spirochaetales bacterium (assembly GCA_031273605.1). Lineage (GTDB taxonomy): Bacteria > Spirochaetota > Spirochaetia > UBA9216 > UBA9216 > JAISRN01. Next base: position 20,342 of record JAISRN010000188.1, read on the forward strand.
TCTTTCCAGTTGGCGACCAAGCTG
>JAISRN010000026.1 GCA_031273605.1 Spirochaetales bacterium
AAAGCGTCGCCCAGTTTAACCGGGAATACAAACGGCAGTTCGGTTCGCCCCCGCTCCAGGATGTGAGTAAGAAGCATATTAAAGCCTAGGCCCTGCCGCTGGGAAAACCATTCTCTTTACCTCACCTTTGTTCCAAAATTACCCGCTTAATATGCTGCCTTTGTTGCTTTTTTCCCACTTCTTGACCCATAGGGCGGTTTTGGCTAAAATAAGCTATTCGAAGGTTAGGGAGGACATCTTGTACAAACCTGTGGATCCTAAAGTTGATTTTCCGGCCATGGAGAAAAACATTCTGACCTTTTGGAAGGAAAACCGCATCTTTCAAAAATCCCTGGAGGAACGCCGGGATAGCCCCGATTATCTCTTTTACGACGGCCCCCCCTTTGCCACGGGGCTGCCCCATTTTGGGCACTTTGTTCCGGGAACCATCAAGGACATCTACCCCCGGTACTTCACCATGAAGGGTTTCAGGGTGGAACGGCGGTTTGGATGGGATTGCCACGGCCTTCCGGTGGAGTACGAGGCGGAGAAGGAGCTGGGCATTTCAGGGAAAAAACAAATCGAAGACTACGGCATAACCGGGTTTAACGAGTACTGCCGTTCCATTGTTCTCCGTTACGCCAAGGAGTGGGAGGAGATTGTAACCCGTCTGGGACGGTGGGTGGATTTTGAGCATGACTACAAAACCATGGAACCGGATTATATGGAATCCATCTGGTGGGTGGTAAAACAGCTCTGGGATAAGGGCCTGCTTTACGAGGGGCACTATATACTTCCCTACTGCCCCCGGTGTTCCACGGTTCTCTCCAATCACGAGCTTAACCTGGGGGGCTACCAGGAGGTTACGGACCCCTCGGTAACCATTAAGTTTAAGGCCGAAGGGGAGGGGAACACCTTCTTCCTGGCCTGGACCACCACCCCCTGGACCCTGCCGTCCAACCTGGCCCTAACCGTGGGGCCCGATATTGATTACGTCAAAGTGGCCGACGGGGAGGAAAACTACATCCTGGCCAAGGCCCGTCTCGGGGCCTATTACCGGGATTCCGGGGAATACCGGATTCTCTGGGAAAAGAAGGGCGCCGAACTGGTGGGCCTGGCCTATGAGCCCCTCTTTAACTACTTTGCCGGCGAAAAGGCCGCCGGGGCCTTCCGGATCTTTGCCGCCCCCTACGTTACCATCGAGGACGGCACGGGGATCGTCCACACGGCGCCGGGCTTTGGGGAGGACGACTACAACACCCTAAAGGGCACGGGGATCAGTACCGTCTGTCCCGTGGACGGGGAATGTCAATTTACCGATGAGGTGCCGGACTACCGGGGCCGCTTCGTTAAGGACACCGATAAGGACATCATCGCCCGGCTCAAGGCCGAAGGCAGGCTGGTAAAACGGGAAAACTACCTCCATAGTTACCCCCACTGCTGGCGCTGCAGCAGCCCCCTGATCTACCGGGCGGTGGGTTCCTGGTTTGTGAATATCGGCAAAATTAAACAAGATATGCTTGCCGCCAACTCCCAAATCAACTGGGTTCCCGCCCACTTAAAGGCGGGCCGGTTCGGCAAGTGGCTGGAGGGGGCCCGGGATTGGGCCATCAGCCGGAACCGCTACTGGGGCAACCCCATTCCCATCTGGCGCTGCCCCCGGTGCGGCAAGCTGGAATGTATGGGCTCCCGGGAAGAGCTAAAGCAAAGGTCCGGGGAGTCCCCCGGGGACCTTCACAAGCATTTTGTGGACCAAATCACCTTTCCCTGTTCCTGCGGCGGTCAAATGCAGCGGGTAAGCGAAGTTCTGGACTGTTGGTTTGAATCCGGCTCCATGCCCTATGCCCAGAGCCACTATCCCTTTGAGAACAAAGAAAAATTTGAAGCGGCCTTTCCCGCGGACTTTATCGCCGAAGGGCTGGATCAAACCCGGGGCTGGTTTTACACCCTGGTCATCCTGGGGGCCGCCCTTTTTAACAAACCCGCCTTTAAAAACGTGGTGGTCAACGGCCTGGTTTTAGCCGCCTCGGGGAAAAAAATGGCCAAGCGGGAGCGCAACTACTCCGACCCCAGGGAGGTTATGGAACAATTCGGCGCCGATGCCCTGCGGCTCTTTCTGATGAACTCCGCGGCGGTTCGGGCGGAGGATCTGCGGTATTCCGATGAGGGGGTCAAGGAAGTTCTCAAGGGTTTTCTCATTCCCCTGTGGAACTCCTACAGTTTTTTTGTTACCTACGCCAACATCGACAACTTCCGCCCCGGAAGCCCGGTGGAGAAGCCCCAAAACCCTTTGGACATCTTTATCCTTTCCGAAATGGAAAAAACCAGGGGAGAGTTTATCGAATATATAGAAAGTTACGACATTCAACGGGCCATTGCCTCCCTCTACCGTTTTGTGGACAACCTGAATAACTGGTACATCCGACGCTCCCGGCGGCGCTTTTGGCGTTCAGAAAATGATCTGGATAAAAACGAAGCCTATCAAACCCTCTACGAGGCGCTTCAAAAACTCATTCTCCTGGCCGCCCCCATCATTCCCTTTGTTACCGAGGAGATCTACCAAAACCTTAAGGCCCCCGGCGCCCCGGAATCCATTCACCTTTGCCCCCTGCCCCCGGAAGAACCGGACAGGCGCAACCGGGAACTGGAATTAAAAATGGAAGGGACCATCAAAGCGGTTTCCCTGGGGCGGGCCCTGCGGAGCCTCCACGGCCTCAAAATCCGCCAGCCCCTCAAGGCCCTGCACCTGGTAACCATGGACGAGCAGGAAAAAAAGATCCTCCGGGAGATGCAGGAAATTATTAAAGAAGAACTAAACGTGAAGGAGATCATTTTCCGGGAAAATGAGGAAGAGCTGGTGGAGTACCGGGCCAAGGCCAACTTTAAGGCGTTGGGCCAAAAATTGGGGGAGAATATGAGACCCGCCGCCCAGGAAATTGAAAATCTTACCAGCCCGGAGATCCGGCGCCTCCTGGAAGGCTCTTCCCTGTGCCTGACCCTGCCCACACCCGAGACCTACACGCTGGGCAGACGGGACCGGGAGGACGGGATACAACTGGAACTAAACCGGGATCAGGTTATTATTGAGAGGATTGAAAAAGATAACCTAAAGGTCATTAACCAGGGTTCCCTGACTTTAGCCCTGGATTCGGAAATTACCCAGGACCTTTACCAGGAGGGGCTGGCCCGGGACATTGTCCGGAGCGTTCAAACCCTGCGCAAAGACCTAGGACTCTCCGTAACCGACCGGATAAGCCTGTACATTGCGGGCAGTCCCCCGGTGCGCCGGGCGGCGGAGGCTTTTGAGGAATACATTGCCGGGGAGACCCTGGCCAACCGGGTCCTCCTTGAGTCCGCCCCGGAGCCCCCGGCCGGAGAGGGTTTTTCCGAGGCGCTGGTTATCGACTGCGG
>JAISRN010000141.1 GCA_031273605.1 Spirochaetales bacterium
ACCAGCCTTTCCCCCGTGTTGTTGTCCACGTAGATTGAGGGGGGAGAAAAACTCCCAAAAGAGACATCCTCCCCGGTGTCGTCTTTTCCGTTGAGATCGCAGGAAAAGAATAGCCCCGCCCCCGCCAGGGCCGCCAAGAGGACTGCCTTAAAGAATTTTTTCATAAGTAGCTCCTTATTTTATGCAATACGCTTAAAGCGTATTTTATCATATATTTTAATGCGCTTATGGCGATAAAACAAGGCTTTGGAAGACTTTTCGATGATTTTTGCTGTTTTTTTCACTATTTTTGAAAGAATTGGCCCCGGGAAAGTTCCATTTGGCTTAAATTTCGCTAAAGTGTACAGGAAACATGGCTAAAAGCTAATTGGATGTTGAATATACCATAGCTAAAAGCCCATTGCAAAGCCTTATTATTGGCTTTTAGCTCATAACATGGCGTTGAAACAAACCTTTATTGCCAATATGAAGAGTTTCAGAAAAAAAGCGGGGATCTCCCAAATGAAACTGGCGGAGCGCTGCGATACTTCCCCCAGCTACATTGGGGAGATTGAGATTGGCCGAAAATTCCCCTCGATAGAGATGATCGAAAAAATAGCCTCCGCCCTGGGGATCGAGGCCCATCAGCTCTTCATGGACCCCGGCCCCGGGGAGCCCTACCCCCGGCTGCCCAAGGGGATGAGCGATGAGATACTGGCCCAAATCCATCAGGCCGTCAGCGCCATCCTCAAGCGCTACTAGTGTTCTGTCTTACACAGAAGTAGGAATAACCACGGACGACACAGACAGACACGGACAAAGAAAAGGAGTAGATGGACTTCCCAGCCTATCCACTAACCACTAATCCCTAACCACTTTTTTCCGTCTGTGTGGTCGACTTTTTCCCTCTTTGGGGGAAAAAGTGAGGTCCATGGTTATCCTCAATTGAGGACGGCGGCTGGGGGGCTTGTCATAGGAGAAGAAAATTCGCTACCCTACAGTATGAATTGGTACAAGGCGGACATCTCCCCCCAGGAGGTCCGCAGCCTGGGCGAAAGGTTCGGCGTCGATCTGATCACCGCCAGCATCCTGGTTCGCCGGGGGATTATCCGGCCCTCGGAGCTCCTGTATTACCTGGAAAAGGATCACCGCTTTCTCCACAATCCCTTTGAGTTTGCCGAGATGGAGGAGGCGGTAGACCGGATCCTCCAGGCCGCCGGGGAAAAGGAAAAGGTGAGGATCTTCGGCGACCGGGATGCCGACGGAATCACCTCCACGGTTCTCATGGTGCAGACCCTTCAATCCCTGGAGATAGACGTGTCCTACGCCCTCCCCGAAGGGGACGATCCCTACGGCCTCACCAGGGAGGTGGTGGACCAGTTTTACGCCCAGGGGGGGAGCCTCATCATTACCGTGGACTGCGGAATCTCCAACGTCGATGAGATTACCTACGCCTCTTCCCTGGGGATCGACACCCTGGTTCTGGACCACCATAACCCGCCGGACGAAATTCCCCCGGCCTATGCCATCATCAATCCCAAAATGGAAGACTCAGGCTACCCCTTTCGGGACCTGGCGGGCTGCGGGGTGGTCTCAAAGATGATCTGGGCCCTGGAATTTTCCCAAACGGAGTTTTACAACCGGAGCTTTTGCCTTCTCAATGTGGTTCCCGCCCATGAGTCCTACATCATCGAGGCGGTCAAACTTCTTAACCTGGCGGAGGTTGACCGGGTCCGGGAGATCCTGGTTCCGGGGATGCTCAATATCGAAAAAACCCGGCTTCCCGCTTTTTTTTCCCAGGAGATCTTTGTTTATCAGGCCGGTCCCCAGGCCCAGATGCTAAAGAGTATCTTTGGACCGGGGACGGAGATTCAGCTCACCGACCTGGCGCCCTTCTTTTGGCAGAGCTTTCCCCAGTTGGAAGGGGCGAGCCTTCTCAGGCTCCGGGAAAAGAGCCGCCTGGTCCGCTACCGGGACGAACCGGCGGGGGAGCTTGAGGTTTTTGTCAATTTATTTGCCTCCTACGTGATTAAAAAGCATAAGAGCCTGGGGGAGGAGTACCGGGAAAAGCTGGACCTGGCGGCCCTGGGCACCCTGGCGGACCTCATGCCCCTCCGGGGGGAGAACCGGATCATCGTGAAGCAGGGAATGGACATCATCAATCATCACCCCCGCCCCTGGACGCCGGAACTACTCTTGCAGCAGAACCTGGCGGGCAAGGTCTTAAATCCCACCGACGTTTCCTGGCAGATTACCCCGGTGATCAACGCTACCGGCCGGATGGGCTGTCCCGGAATTGCCGCCCGCTTCCTTCTGGCCCCTCCGGGGCAGGAGTTGAGCGATCTGGCGGGGGAAATTATTCAGCTAAATCGGGACCGGAAAAAAATCGGCGACAAATCCTGGGAGCTTATCCTGCCCCGGGCCAAAACTTCCTACCAGGATTTTTCTACCCGCCTGGTTTTTGTGGCCCACCGGGAGCTGCAGCGGGGAATTACCGGGATCATCGCTTCCCGGCTGGTAAAATTCTTTGACGCCCCGGCCATTGCGGTTTCCCTGATGCCCGGCAAGGCGGTGGGCTCCATGCGGAGTTTTAAGGGTTTTAACGCGAAGGATTTTCTCTCCCACGCGGCGGACCTCATGATCGATTACGGGGGCCACGATTACGCCGCGGGTTTCAGCCTGGAGCCCTCCCGGGTGGCGGACTTTGAAAACCGGATTAAAGACCTGGTGGAAGCCCTGCCCCGGCCGCCGGCCCCGGAGGAAGAGACCCTCACGGTGGACGCCGAACTCACCCCCAAGCATCTCACCCCGGAGCTTATCCGGATTGTGGAAGACCTGGAACCCTACGGCGAAGGCTGGCCGCCCCTGGCCTTTCTGGTCCGGGGGCTGACCATCCTGGAAGGCCGGGCCATGGGCAAACCCGACGCCCAGCACCTGCGGCTCACCCTGGATTCCGGGGAGTATAAGTGGCCGGCGGTGTACTGGAACCAGGCGGATAAGTACGGCCGGGATTTTGACCGGGGAGACAGGGTGGACCTGGTCTTTCGGCTTGGCAGAAATTACTATCAAAATAAGGACAGCCTTCAATTAACTATACTGGACATGCACAAATGAAAACAAAACTCTTTATCCCCGGCCAACCGCCCCTTTGGATTCTCCTCCTGGCCCTGTTGGGGGCGCCCCTCCTTTCCGCGGAACCACGGATATTGCCGGATCCGGAGGTCCGGCAGGGGGAGGTGCTCTCCGTCCTGGTGTGGGACCGCCGGAATTACCCCGGAGTTTCGGCCCAGCTTCTGGTGGAGGGGCGCAGCCCCCAGCGGGTCCAGGGCTTTCCGGTGATCGCCGGCGAGGAGGGCTGGTACGGCTGGCTCATCCTTTTTGGGATCGACAGCCTTCTGCGGACCGGTCCGGCCAGGGTGGTCTGCTCCCTAGAGGGATTCTCCGGCGCCCCGGAGGCCCCGGTCAACATCCTGCCGGGGAACTTTTTTTCCGAAGATATCCCCCTAAACGAGGCCATGTCTTCCTTAAGCCAAACGGAAGACCCGGAGCGGACCCGGCAGTCCCAGGTTATGACCCGGCTTTTTTACACCTTTAACCGGGACAATGTCTTTCTCTTTGAACCCCTAAGCCAGCCCATGACGGGGCGGCGCCGGACCTCCTATTTCGGAGACCGCCGGAGATTCCTCTATGCCGGGGGCGGGGTAAGCCAGTCGATCCATTACGGGGTGGACTTTTCCGCCGAACCGGGGGCCCCCATAGGCTCCGACGGGCCCGGCCGGGTGGTTTTTTCGGATTACCGGATCATCACCGGCCATACCGTGGTGGTGGAGCATTTGCCGGGAGTCTATTCCCTCTACTATCACATGACCGACCGGAACCTGAACGTGGGGAACATGGTGGAGACCGGTACCCGGATTGGAACCGTGGGGGCCACGGGTCTGGTAACCGGCGCCCACCTCCACTGGGAAGTCAGGGTCAACGGAGTGGCGGTTTCGCCGGATTTTTTAACTCAAAAAACATTGGTTGACAAAGATCGATTTTTGAGTATAGTTAGAACCAGATAGGCGGATAAACCGCAGGGCTTTTTATCCCAAGGGGACAGGATAAAAAGCCCCATCCAAAGCCAAGGGGAGGTGATTTTTATCGCTCACATCAAGATTGACGAAGGCGAACCGTTGGACAAAGCCATAAAACGCTTTAAAAGAATGGTCGAAAAGGAAGGCATTATCCGGGAATGGAAAAAGCGGGAGTACTTTGAAAAGCCTTCTACGATTAATAACCGTAAAAAGAAAGCCATGGCCCGCAAACAGTTAAAAAAGAACCGGAAAATCCAAGCCGGAAAGAGTTATTAAAGAAACGTGAATACCTAAAGAGGCTTTCCCAAAATTTTAGTTTTTGGGAAAGCCCTCTTAAGAGGCCGTTTTAAATTTTTAAAGCGGCGCCTCCGGGTCCCCGCCTTTTTCCCCAAAACGGACAGGAATTGTCCCGGCATGGATTTCAGTGATTGCCAGAAACCGAAAAATCCGCTAATTTAATAAAAGCCGCACAAAGCTGC
>JAISRN010000186.1 GCA_031273605.1 Spirochaetales bacterium
GTAAGCTCAAAATGGTTTTCATTGGCGGAAAAATCAATAAACAAGGTGATAAAGTTGCCGTATCTTTCCGGGGTATAATCCGAGGGAATTACCAGCGTTTCCCCGGAGGAGATAAGATCCAGCTTCAGCCCTTCTTTGGCGAGGTCCAGGTTCAGGTACAGATTATCCGCCGGGGACGATTCGGATTTAAAAAGGGCGCTGAAAATGGTCCCCTCCGAAACCGGCTTAAACCGGAGCATGAACCGCCCCGCCCCCTGTTTCTCCCCGGGGGAGGCGAAGGAAAAGGCGGGAAGCAGGTAAATATCCTTTGAACCCACGGTGAGGCCGTAGATAGTGTCCTCATGGGTCCACTGGGAAGCCCTTTCCCCCTTGGGAACCAGGGCCCTTTCGGTGGCTACCGGCACCTGCGAATCCTGAAGGTTGCCCCGGAACTGATACCAGTAGGTGATATTCCCGGCTTCACCGGAAAAATACCCCGAATTTACCGCTTTTGCGGAAATGGGGAGGGAGATTTCCCGGGATCTTCCGGAGATACCCCCCACGGGTTTGTAGGGAAAGGCTTCCGCCCGTATGGTATGGAACCCGGTCTGCTCCGGCGCCTTCCAGAGGATGAGCCCCGCCCCTTCGGAAAAACGGCCTTCGCTGATCCGTTTTTTCCCGTTATACCATATAATATAGGGGTCCAGCCGGGCATCGGAAAAAACCCGGGCTTCCAGCATGATGGTTATCCCCAGGGGGATAAGATGGGAGCCGGTGGAAACATCGGGAAGATAACTCTGTATATCCTTCAGGGAAAAGGCCGCATCCTTCAGGTAATACACATTTTTTTCCATCTGGTAAAGGATTTCCTTTTCCCCCAGAACCTGGAAAACCAGGGCGTATTGGCCTATTTCCAGATCTTCCGGCAGGGAGAAGGGGGGCAGATCCTTATCCAGCCTGTTGACGTGGATCAGCGATTCTTTTTCACTAATTTCTGTTTTGACCGGCTCAGGAAGAGGGGCGGCCGGGGCAGGTTTTACCTGTTCAAGCTCCGGCTCCGGTGAATCAGGGTCCCCTTCCCCGGCGGTTTCATCAGCGCTTTCAGGGGTCTGCTCTTTTGGTTTTTCCGTGACGGGTTTCGCGGCTGTTTCTTTGATCGGTTCCGCTATCGGTTCCCGGGGGGCCTCTTTCCCCGGCGCTTCCAGGGTATAGTGAATTTTCTTGCCCACCGTTTCCCCCCCGGGGCCTTGTAAAAAGACCAGGAGCCCGGTAATATCCGGATCATCGGTGACCGAGCTGGCGAAAAAGGGGTAAATCCTGTCGTTTTTGGAAATCAGGGAAGAGTCGTTCAGGGATGTTTCATTCACCAGGGCATTAACCTTATAGGTCCCGCTGGAAGGGAGAACCGTGTCCAGCTCCCCGCAGGTGCAGAAAACTGAGGAAATTAAGAGGACCGTCCATATGGGTATGCCGCGTTGCTTATACATAGCCGTAACTATTATACCACATATCCAAAAATAATTCCATCCCCGGATCGGGGTGGCGGATTTTTTTATTGTGATCTATGATGCAGGCCATGAGAGCAACCCGGGCGCTGATACACCTGGACCGTTTTTGCGGGAATCTCCGCGCCGTGAGGGAGCGTATAGGCCCCCATTGCCGTATCTGCGCGCCCGTCAAGGCCGACGCCTACGGTCACGGGGCGGTCCGGGTTGCCCAGGCGGCTTTGTCCGCCGGCGCCTCCCATCTTGCGGTGGCCCTTGCCCCCGAAGGGGGGGAACTCCGGCAGGGGGGGATCAAAGCCCCCATACTCCTCCTTTCCCAGTCCCTGCCGGGGGAAATAAACGAAATAGTGCAATATCAGCTTATCCCCCTGGTTTCCGACCTTGATTATGCGGGGGAACTGGCTGCTGCCGCCGCCGCCGGGGGGATGAAACTCCCGGTACACCTGAAAATTGACACCGGCATGGGCCGCCTGGGCTGCTCCCCGGAGGAAGCCCCGGCCCTGGCTGCCCGTATCGCCCGGTTAAGCTCCCTGGAATACGCCGGAACCGCCACCCACCTGGCCGTTGCCGATTCCCCCCTTCCCGCCGATATGGCCTTTACCGGGGAACAGTTACGCCGTTTCCGGGGGGCGGTGGAAAAAATCCGGGCCCTGGGCCTGGACCCCGGCATTGTCCATGCGGCGAATTCCGGGGCTGTTTTGCTCCACAGGGATTCCTGGTTTGACATGGTCAGGCCGGGGATACTCCTCTATGGGTATGATCCCTCCGGGGGGGGCTTCCCGGTACAACCGGTGATGGAACTGCTCACCAATATTGTTTTGATCAAAAGGGTAAAAAAGGGTGAAAGCCTTTCCTACGGCAGAACCTGGACCAGCCCCCGGGACACCTTCATCGCCACCCTCCCGGCGGGTTACGGCGACGGCCTTCCCCGGCTTTTAAGCGGGAACTGGCAGGTCCTGATCCGGGGCCGTTTTTATCCCCTAACGGGCCGGATCTGCATGGATCAGTGCATGGCGGATCTGGGCCCGGAAACAGATATCCCCCGGTGGGAGGAGGTTACAATTTTCGGCGCCGCCGCCCTCAGCGCCGCGGACATGGCCGCCCGGCTCCGGACCATTCCCTACGAGATAACCTGCAACATCAACAAGCGGGTCCCCAGGGTTTACCAACAATTTCACTTTTAAGAAATTTAACCACGAAAAACACGAAAGGACACGGAGGGGGTGGAGGGTGGAGGGTGGAGTTAAGAAGGGGAAATCGTGCATGGAGTCACCGTCTTTCTCTGTTCACTGTTCTCTGTCCACTAATCACTAATCACTGTCCACTAATCAGAGCTTTTCGATTTCCTCCTGCGCCAGGCCCAGGCCAAGGGCAATTTTATCGGGAAGAACCCCCAAGCTCTTCAGCCTCCGGGCGGATTCAATCTTTTCCTGATGGGCCTTTTCGGCTGCCTCCGCCCGGCCCTCCGCCAGCCCTTTTGCCATTCCCACCGCCAGCCCTATATTCCGGCCTTCATCCCGGGCATCCGTCAGTTCGGCCTGCCGGTCCAGCATGCCTTCATATTCGCTGGACAGCCGGGCCCGCTCGATCTCGTCGCGGCTTACCGTT
>JAISRN010000228.1 GCA_031273605.1 Spirochaetales bacterium
CTTGACGTTTCCGGCATTTTGGCCGATAATAGGAGTGATGGAGGGTGTAGAAGTGGCTGATATAGCTAAACTTGAGGCCCCGGCCTCCGAATCCCCTAAATTGCGATTGGTTAAGTCCTCACCCAAAACCGAACCTAAGGAAGTGGTTCCGTCGTTTGATGATCCTGGGCTCAAATTCCTTGATTGGGAAGATCGGCCTTTGGCATATAAATATTCGAGCTTATTTAGGGTCTTGCCCGACAGGACTTTAGCGCCGGTTCCCGATTCCTGGAAATGGGTTGATATAGGCTTTAACAGTTCAGTTATATCCAGGGATGATGTTGAGAAATGGCTTGAATACAGAGCCGCCTCAAACGCCTGGTGATACAGCCTCTCCATGCCACTATCTGCATAACCTGTTAATTCTTCCTCAACATCCTGGGAAATAATTCCCTTGTTATAGGCGGCTTGTACTTGATCTCTAATCTCATATAACAAATGACCGCCCATTTCTTCTTTAGCCGCTAGCATTTGTTGAGTATTTAGCTGGAGTTCCACAATGGCGCCATTGGACATTCTGACGTTGATTAAGGTGTCCCTATAATTCCCCGGCCCCGGTCTCTTGTACCGGTCCTTCATTCTGACTACTTCATCCCGTCCATGAAGATATTCCATGACGGCAATGATTGCCCCAATATCGTCAAGGACCAGCGTTTTTCCGTTTATGTCCAGAATATTCTCCGGGCCTTCATCCTCGGTGATTTTTCGCTCCGCCCGGTCTCTGGCTTTTAATTCTTTTCGTGAAATTATTTCCCCGCCGTACTGGTCCCGTAGGGCTTCCACATAGGCGTCAAATTCCGTCCTGGATTCCTCAACCAGCCGGTATACCTCATCCAAATCATTAGAGGGCTGCTTAGGTTTCGGGGCTCCCCTGCCATTGTTTTTGTCCAGTAAAGGCCGTTCTTCATTCAGCTTCCGGTTAGCCTCATATCGTTCCCGATTCCCTTCCCCCTCTGGTTGCGTCCTAGAGGCCCCTGTAAGCGTTCCCTGGGCGGTTGTCGTAGTTTTTTGTGCTTGCGCTCCCGCGGCCTTTTCTGCGGCGTTTTTTGAGGATAGTTCCCCCCGGTGCAGTTGGTCAAAGAACTCCTTCACATCGGGCTTAACGGCAATCCGCCCGGTGAGGGTTTCGTACACCGCCTGCATAAACTCTTTAATCTTGTCAAACAGGGTCTTTAAGTCCGCCGCCGGGGCTTCCCCGGTCCTCAACTACCCCTCAAACTGCCTGGCCAGGTCCTCCTTGGCCGCGGTGTCCCACAGACTCCACGGACAGGTGTACGGAATGAAGAATAGAGACCGCGAAGTCGAAGAAGTCGAAGAAGGAAGAGGAAGAAGAAAGAGTGGGCAAAAATCCAGGGTTCTCCGTGGATATAACCACTGACCTCACAGACTTCACGGACGAAAGAGGGGAATTCGAGCAAAGAGTCCGTGCTGTCCATAAGGAAGCTTGGTTTAATGGAAGCTTGGTTTAATCGAGGTCGACTTTTTCCCTCTTTGGGGGAAAAAGTGGTCCATTTTCCTCTTTTTTGTTTCTATGCGTTCTCAAACAGATTCATCCTGCCCCTTGACAGAGTGAAAAAAGAATAACATAGTAAATACGGTGTATTTATATTATATAGGGGGAATCAACCAACCTGCCGGGCCAAAAAAAACGGGCAGCCTGAAAAACTTTCAAGCTGCCCCGAAGGAGGAAATGGAGCTCAGACAGAAAAACCTAGTAAATACTTAGGTCTAATATGAAAATACGGCTTTTTTCAAAATTTGTCAAGGAAAAACGGAAAAAAAAGAAATTTTTATGGAAATCGGGACGCCGCCGGAAGCCTTTGACCGCATAGTCCGGCAATACTACGGGAAAATCCTCTCCTACTGCGGGTACTTCCTCAGGGGAAACCGGCAGGCGGCGGAGGACTGTACCCAGGACATTTTCATCATCCTCTATAACCGCCTGGGGACCCTGAATAATTATGAAAAGATCGGGGGGTGGCTCTATAAAACCGCGGCAAACCTGGTAAGGCAGTACGCCGCGGCCCTCCGGAAAGAGCAAAAACGGATAAAACGGCTCTCCGATTTTTCGGAGGAGGGGGATTCTCCCCGCCCCCTGCCGGAAAGTCTGCGCTGGGAGGACATTCTTGACCGGTTGGGGGACGAGGAACGGGAGGAGAAAATCCGGGCGGGGGCGGAGTTCATCCTGGGCCGCTTAAAAAAGGAGGAACGGGAGATCTGGCGCATTGTTTTTCGGGAAAAGCGGCCCATCAGGGATGTGGCTTTGGAACTAAAGCTGTCCCCCAGCGCCGCTAAGTCCCGGGTGGCCCGGTTGCGCCATAAAATCAGGGCCCTGGTTTATCGGTTTTTTGAAACATAAGAGGCAGTTCCAAAATGTCAGATTTTGGAACTGCAACCTCTGAAAATGGCACGTTTCGCAAGGCTTTAGCCTGAGAAATGCCGGAGCCAGGGCCAAAATAACCGATTTTGGAACTGCAACTTTTTATGAATTTGATGAGTTTAAATATACCGGGAGGTTTTTTATGGATAACCGCCGGAGGGATGGCGCGGCCCTGTCGGCCTTCCTTCAGTCCGAAAGAGAGGGGCGCGCCGAAAAACGGGCCCTCCTCAAAGCTCTGGAAACCGAACTGGCCAAGGATGAGGAAAACCTGGACCCCCTTGTGGCGGAAACCTTGATCGAAGGGTTGTACGAGGCCGAGGGACTTTCGCCGCCCCGGCCGGGGGAGGAGGAGACGGCGGCCTTTATTGCCGGGATCAAAGGGCGGGCGGCGGCGCCGGAAAAAACCCGGTTCCGCTTTGGGCGGTTCTTTCCCGGCCCCCTCCGGTGGGCCGCCGCGGCGGTGTTTGCCGCCGCCCTTCTGGCCTTTTCCGCGAATTATATCACGGCCCGGGTCACCGGCGACTGCCTGGTTTCCCGAGGGGCGCCCCGGCTATGCTGCGGGACAAAGTACTGCCCCTGCGATCATCCTGCGGGCCGGGAAGGGGCCCTGCAGTAATCCCCGGGCTAATCTTGGGATTGGCTCTTAATTAAGGAGTTTTTATGAAAAGCCGAATTGCAAGCGGTCTAACGATTCTCATTCTGGGGCTGCTCATCAGCCTGGGGCCTCAATTTTTGTTTAAGCCCTGCGGTCCCGTCCTTGCCCACGACGGCGCCGCCGCCTCCTGGATGAAATGCCACTGGTCGGTTAGGGCGGAGATCGGCGTGGGGGCCCTTGCCGCCGCCCTGGGAATAGGGCTCCTGGCTTTTCGGTCCCGGGACACCCGGCTGGGCCTTTGGGCGGGGGTCTTTCTCTCCGGCGTCCTTGCCCTTCTGATTCCCCATGTCCTCATCGGGGGCTGCGCCATGGCAACCATGCCCTGTCAGGCCCTAACCTTTCCCGCCCTTACCCTTCTGGGCATCCTGGTTGCGCTTTTCTCCGGGGGAAATCTCTTCTTTCATTTTCGGAGAGTCCGGGGATGAGTCAGTCCGGTTATTCCTTAAGCGCCGGGCGTTTGTCCTGGGAAAATTTGCGGCGCAGGCCCTTTCGTACCGCCTGCCTGGTGATCGTGGTGTTTATTCTGGCCTTTACCCTGTTCGGCGGATCCCTTCTGGCGGCAAGCCTTCAAAAGGGACTGCAGAGCATGGCGAAACGCTTCGGAGCGGACCTCATGGTGGTTCCCGCAGGCTATGGGGAAAAGGCGGAGGGAGTCCTGCTGCGGGGGGAGCCCAGTTTCTTTTATTTTGACGGCGCCCTGGCGGCGCAGCTTGCCGAAATGGAGGGGGTTCTCCAGGCTTCGCCCCAGTGCTTTTTAACCTCCCTGTCAACGGAGTGCTGCGACGCGCCGGTGCAGCTAATTGCCTTTGATCCGGCCACCGATTTTGTTATCCAGCCCTGGATTGCCGAAGATCGGCAGAATGGCCGGCTTGGCGGCCGGCCGGAGGGGGGTCTGGGGGAGGGCCAACTGGTGGTGGGCAGCCGGATTGACATCCGCTCCAACGGGACGGTTCAGCTTTATAACCATGAGTATCCCGTGGCCGCCCAGCTCTCCGAAACTGCCACGGGATTTGACACCACCATTTTTATGACCCGCCGTACCATGGATTTATTAAAGGAAGCGGCCCACCGGGAGGGCTTCGGTTTTATCGCAGACGGGGAGCCCGAAGGTTCTGTTTCCGCGGTGTTGGTCAAGGCCGGCGGGAACGTCAATCCCAACTCCCTTGCCCAGGCCATAAAGCGGAACCATCAGAATGTGGACGTGCTGGTCTCCCAGGGCATCCTGGCCGCCATTGCCGAAGCCCTTGAGGGGTTTGTGGCTTACATAAATAGTTTTTCAATTATTTTGTGGATTGTCGCGGTGGTTGTCCTGATGGCGGTAGTTTCCGGAAGCCTGAACGAGCGGAAAAAAGAATTTGCCATTCTGCGGATTCTGGGGGCGCCCCGGAAAAAACTTGTCCGCCTGGTTTTAACCGAATCCTCCCTAACCGGTTTGGCGGGAAGCCTTGCCGGCCTGGGGGCCGCCGCCCTGTTGATCTTTCCCTTCAACACCTACCTAAGCCTAAAAATAGGACTCCCCTATATCCGCCCCGGCGCGGGGGGCCTTCTGGTCCTGGGGCTGGTCAGCCTGGCCCTGTCCTTTGCCGCGGGCCCCCTGGCGGCGATATCTTCGGCGGTCCGGATAAGCCGGGCGGAAACCTACTGGACCCTGCGGGAGGGGGAATAATGCTTTTAGAAATCGGCGGACTAACCAAGGCGTATACCCGGAACCACAGACCCTTTGCCGCGGTAAAGGAGGCGAACCTGTCCTTAGAGGCGGGGGAGTTTGCCGTCATCACCGGCCGGTCGGGGAGCGGAAAAACCACCCTGTTAAGCCTCGCCGCCGGGCTGCTCAAACCGTCCTCCGGCGCCGTTGTCTTCCAGGGCCAAAATATTTTTACCCTGAAGGATGGGGAAATCTCTTTTTTAAGAAACACAAAGATCGGTTATCTCCCCCAGGGAACGAGTCTCCTTCCCAGCCTTACCGTGCTGGATAACGTGAGGCTGCCCTTTTATTTGCAGTCCGGGGGCGCCCCCGGCAAAGGGCCCCGCCGGGACGGGGAGACCGTGGAGAAGGCCCTTTCCCTGCTGGACCGGGCCGGCATTCTGCCCCTGGCCCCGGCCTATCCCCAGGAGCTTTCCGGGGGGGAACAGCGGCGGGTCTCCATTGCCCGGGCCCTTTTTAACGCCCCGGCCCTCCTGCTTGCCGACGAACCCACCGGCGATTTAGACGAACAGACCACCGCCGAAATCATGGGCCTCCTCAGGCAAATTGCCAAAGGGGGGGCGGCGATTCTTCTGGTTACCCATGAGCCCGGCGCGGTTTGTCCCGGGGACCGGCGGTACGTAATGAACGCCGGAACCTTGACCGAGGAAAAGTAAACAACCCCCAAAATCATCCGCGGCAAACCCTTGACATTAAGAAAAAATGAATACAGGGTGTTTTGATGAATATAATTGAAACGGAAAACATTACCAAACAATTCAGAACAACAAAGGCGTTGGACGCCATTTCAATCAAGGTTCAGGAAGGGGAAATTTATGGATTTATCGGTCTTAATGGGGCCGGAAAAACAACATTAATCCGTATTTTATTGGGAATGATTGCCCAAACAAACGGGGCAGTAAAAATTTTCGGCGACACATTAAACAAAAAATTTAATCATTGGAATAATATCGGTTATCTTGTTGAAACACCCTATGGGTACCCTAATCTTTCGGTTCTTGAAAATATTAAAGTATACTATTTATTACGGCAGTTAAAAAATAAAAGTTTAATCGACGAGGTAATAGAAAAACTTAATCTCACTAATTACGCTCATATTAAAGCAAAATATTTATCGTTAGGCAATCAACAACGGCTTGGTTTGGCAAAGGCGCTATTACATAAACCGAAACTGTTAATCCTAGACGAGCCAATAAACGGTTTAGACCCGGAAGGAATTGTTGAAGTGCGGGAATTACTAAAAGAACTTTGCGCCGCAGGTTCTACGGTATTTCTTTCAAGTCATATACTCGGTGAAATTTCAAAACTTGCCGGCCGTATAGCCATTATTCACAAGGGTAAACTTCTTAAAGAATTAACCGTCGATGAATTAGACGGCAAATTGATTAAAAGGATTGTGGCGGACACTACCAATAATCAACAGGCGGTATCACATCTGCTTGCATCTCAATATCAGGCCGTCTTAAATACTAATAACCTGATAGAAATTACCGGCGATGAGGCGATTAAAAAACCGGAGCGCATATCAACCCTTTTGGTGGAAAAAGGCGTTCCGGTAAAACAACTGTATTTAATTACAGAAGATTTGGAAATGTATTTTTTAAGAACCATTGAGGATAAATCCAATGAATAGCCAGATTGCGGCGTTTAAGGCGGAATTGTTAAAAAGCAAATATTCAAAAATATTTCTCATAAGTTTTATCGCCTTTGCGCTGGTTCCGGTTATGGGCGGCGTTTTTATGCTGGTAATGCAAAATCCTGAAGCCATGGCAAAAGCAAGCCTTCTCAATACAAAAATAGAAGCGATGAATGTTGCGGTTAATTGGAACGCTCTTTTTATGATACTGACCCAAGGTATGGGAATTGGCGGGATTTTGATTTACGGGTTTGTCATTAGCTGGATTTTCGGAAGGGAATATTCAGACAAAACAGTAAAGGATTTACTGTCATTGCCGGTATCACGGGCAAAAATAATCAACGCAAAATATATTGTATCCTGAATTCTTCAAAAAATTAGCGCTACAAACCGAAGGCACGAAATTCCCCCGATTAACCCCTATAAAACAGGGCTAAAAACACGGTTTTTGCCCGGTTCTCTTGAAATTTTCTTGAAATTCCCAGAATGAACGCATAGAAATTCCCAAACCACGCTTCAAAGTGTATACTGATACACGGGAGCGGAAATATGGCGAAAAAGAGCGTCAAAATACAGGAAATCAGGGAATTGATGGATGAATACGGGGTAACCTGTATCGAAAATGTTGACATCGAATCCCTGCGGGACCTCCGGGCGGTGTTTGA
>JAISRN010000229.1 GCA_031273605.1 Spirochaetales bacterium
GTAAGCGGCAATGAATTAATCGATTATCCCGAGCTTGGCATGGAAGCGGTGCGGCTCGTTACCGTGAAGGATCTGCCCGCCTTTATCATCATCGATGATAAAGGCGGGGATCTCTACGGATAGCTGCAATAGATAGCTACAATTTGCCCTCAAGCCAGAGGCCGATGAGAGAGCGGGCCACCGAACCCCGGCCGGGAAGTTCCGGGAGATCGTCCCTTGTAAACCAGCGGGCGTCCTCAATTTCAATGCCGTCGGGTTTGATTTCCCCGCCGGCATGGCGGGCGGCAAAGCCCAGCATGAGGGAATTGGGGAAGGGCCAGGGCTGGGAACGCATATAGCGAATGTCCCTAACCTCCAGGCCCACTTCTTCGCGGATTTCCCTGGCCACCGTGGCCTCGAGGCTTTCGCCTGCTTCGTTGAAACCGGCGATGAGGCTGTAGACCCGGTTGGCAAATTTTTTGTTATGCGCCAGGAGGGCTTCGCCCTTATCGTTGATGATGATGGTGATCACCGCCGGGGAAATCCGGGGGAATTCCAGGCGGCCGCAGGCGGGACACTGGCGGGCGAGTTCCCCCGTATCCGCGTCCCGGTTGGGGCTGCCGCAGCTTCCGCAGAAAGATGAGTCTTTCCTCCATTGGGCAATATGGAAGGCCCGCAAAAGCCTCCCCACAGGGCCAAAACCGTCGGCCATAAAGCCGTCTGAGGTCATAAGATTCACCGCATGGCGCATGGGCACAGCCTTCCAGTCCTGGGGGAGAGGGGCCTTAAGCGAAACCGACGCCCCCTGTATAGGCCCCGAACCGTCCACCGAATCGATCTCAAAGCGGTCGCTCTCAAAAGCGGCCCCCCGGAGCTCCCCTGCTTTTTGAAGGGGTATTTCTTCCTGCAATCGGGAATCGGCAGTGTCCGACGGAACCACCAGGGTATTCCCCCGAAAAATATACACGCCCTGCCTTACGGAGTTGTTCAAAATAACCTCTATACCCTATCCCAAATAAATTGGAAAAGAATTTTAACCACTGACCTCACGGACAACACGGACAAAGAGAGACTTTCGAACAAAAAGTCCGTGGATCTGTCTGTGAGGTCAGTGTGGTCCGTGGTTATTCTTAAATTTCTTTCCTTTTTTGGCTTGAATTTAAGAACTAAGATCCTATCGTACCAGGAGAGGAAAAGAATGGCAAGCGAGAATTCGTCATTAATTAGTCCGTGGATCTGTCTGTGAGGTCAGTGTGGTCAGTGGTTAACCTAAAAGTGAATCCTCTCCGATACGGATCGATACGAAAATGCCGATAAATGAAAATATGAAAAGCCTGTTTTTTTTAAAAAAAGTCTGTTCCCCCGGCGCTCTCCTGGGCGCACTGTTATTGACCGCCTCCTGCTATTCCCCTCCCCCGCCCGATCCCGGCGGATTCGCATCTGAATCCCCGGAGGAAACCGGGGAGGAAGAAGAAATCATTGCCGGGACGGAACTTAGTTCCTACGACGGGGAATTCCCCGTTTCTTCCTTTGGTGAAATTTGGGGCTACCTCGTCGCGGGCAGAGAAAGCGCCCTCGGTACGGGATATCCCCTTTCGGACATAGGTTATTTTGGGGCCGAAATAGACAACTACGGAAAACTGGTTAATGTGCCGGACCGGAAAAAAATAGCCGGCTATCCGGGACGGGTCCATTTGGTGGTAACCTGCAACAGCCGCCCCCTTACCCACTTTGTGCTTGAGGAAGGCAGCGCGGTACGGCGCCGGATGATAGCCGATCTGCTCGCCGAAACCGCGGCCTACGACGGCCTTCAGATCGACTTTGAATATGTTCTCTCTCAAGACGGTGAAGTCTTTCTTTCCTTTCTCTCGGAGCTTAGAAAGGGCCTGGCCGGTAAAATATTCACCATAGCCCTCCCCGCACGGACAAGAACGCTGCGGGACGACGTATATGATTACGGGAAAATAAAAGCCCTGACGGACCGCATCCTCGTCATGGCCTATGACGAACACTGGTCCGGCAGCGCTCCGGGCCCCATAGCTTCCATGAGCTGGTGCAGGGACGTAGCCTCATATTCCCTGGAAACCCTGGGACCCGACAAGCTCATCATGGGCCTCCCCTTCTACGGCCGCGCCTGGGGGCATATCAATCCTTCAAGGGCCTATGTTTATTCAGGCATAGAGCGGCTCAAAGCGGAAAACGAAGTATCCGAAGTAATCCGTACCGAAGGAATACCCCACTTTAGCTATGAAGTACCCGTTTTGGTAACGGTTTATTATGAGGATGTTTTTTCCCTCTCCGCCCGTATGGGGATGTACAGTTCCCTGGGGGTAAAGGCCATCGGCTTTTGGTCATTGGGCCAGGAAAATCCGGGATTTTGGAAAATTCTGGAGCTGAAGTAGCCGCCGCCTCCTCCGTTCTAAATTTAACCACTGACCTCACGTCGAACCTTTGGTTCGCCAACACGGACATAAAGAAAAAAATTAGCTAGAATTCGTCCGTGGAACTGTCTGTGAGGTCTGTGTGGTCTGTGGTTATCCTGAATTTAGAATTGCCGTGGCCCTGAACTTTTGACTTGACGTGCATTAAAAACGAATTTAGAATATGAAGATGAAAGAAGCGGGTATATTAAAGGCGCTTAAAAATATTCCCCTGAAATTGCAATTTACCTTTTTCTTCATATTTTTTGTCGTCGCAATCTATTCGATGGTTATTATTACCTCTCTCCAGCAGATCTCGTGGATCACCGAAACCATCGGCGCTGATCGGGGAGTACCCATCGTGGAAGCCGCCACCGCCCTTATCGACGGAGATTCCTTTGAGGCCCTCAGCAAAAGCCTCGATCCCCGGGATCCCTATTACGAAAAAACCCGCCTCGCCCTGCTGGCCTTAAAGGAACAAAGCGGCTGCTTCTACCTGTATACCATGGCCCCCGCCGGGGGCAGTGTTTTCCGGTACATCATTGACGGCAGCGCGCCCCCGGAGGAGGAGGAACTTTTTTCTCCCCTGGGCGCCGAGGAAGACATCTCAAGCTATCTCAAACCCGTCCTGCAAGTCATGGAAGCGAAAACAAAGATCCTGAGCAGACTGGACAATAGCACCCCGTATGGCTTCCTGTCATCAACCTGGGGTGCCATTCTGAATTCCTCCGGCAAAGCGGTAGGGGTCATCGGCTGCGATTTCAAGGTCGAAGACCTTGTCGGGCGGTTATGGTCCCGGATGTGGCGGCAGTTTATCGTATGCGCTGTTTTTAGCATCCTGGGTTTTGTCACCTATCTTTATCTGCTGAACAGGATGAGCAAACAAAACCAGAATCTCAGGGAATTAAAAGAAAAGGCCGAAACGGCTTCTCTGGAGCTAAAGGAAGAAAG
>JAISRN010000029.1 GCA_031273605.1 Spirochaetales bacterium
ACAAGGGAAGGAACGGCCCCTGGAGGATAAGCGCATAAAATTTTTTCTGAATAGAATTTAGACAAAATCAAGGAGAAATTAAGATTTTTAACCACGGACGGCACAGACATCACGGACAAAAGCGGGAATTTTGAACAAAGAGTCTGTGTTGTCCGTGGGGTCGGCTTTTTCCCTCTTTGGGGGAAAAAGTGGCGATCTTTCTCCCGATGGTCTTGCGATTATTCTAAATTGAGAGGCCGCTCCAAAGGGCGGATATAATTTTCCCTGGTTAAATAAAAATCTTCCCCGTGCTGCCATTCCTGATCAAACCCGTTGGTATTATTGTAAAAGGACCTCTGGCAGCCGGGTTTCATTCTTTCGTGCAGTTCAACAATGATAGCCCGGACCCTGCCCATCCATTCCCGGCTATTATTAAAAACTTCCCTCTCCGCCCCCTCAATATCCATCTTAAGAATATCGATTCCCCCAATTTGGCAGTCCTTCATTATTTTCTCAACGGTGATAGTTTGAACGGAATGCCGACGGGCGGCCCAGGGGGTTAAGAGCTCATCCCCGGCGCCTCCGGGGGCCGCCATAAACCCGTCATTCCCCAGGCCCGTGTCAAACAAATCAATCTCCGTTACCCTGTCCCAAAGGGCCGCCTGAATGGCCCTTACCTGGGGATAATTTTCGGTATTTTTTACCAGCATTTTATAATTTCCCCCTTCCGGCTCAAGGGCAATAATTTTGGCGCCGGGGTAGCGGTTGGCAAAATACACCGTCGAAAGCCCTATGTTGGCCCCGGCGTCCAAAATGACCTCCGGCGGCCGCCGGGGGGTAAAATCGTATTCCCCTTCCTCGATAATGGCCTTATACTGAGGAACATCGGTGGTCTTATCCCGGATAAAAAGGGGGCAGGGATACCCCGGAGGATTTATCCGGACAATACCGCCGGGCAGCCTTTTATAGGATTTCAAAACCCAGGATGCCTTAAAACGGTTTTTCCCGGCTAACCTTCTCCACAACTGCAAAATCCCGTAGGGCAGGCAAGGCTTAATCACTTTTTTCAGAGCTTTTTTGATAACCATAAATACAGTTTAGTCTTTTTTTCCGCCGGATACAGGGATAAAAAGGGTGAAAGGGGGAGGGTGAAGGGTAAAGGGTGGAGGACATATTCTCACCACAAAAACTAAGGCGCCCAAAGGAAAGACTAAGAAATTTACTCACGGAGGCACGGAGGACTCGGAGTTTTTGAATCCCCCCCCGTGAACTCCGTGGGCTCCGTGAGGGAAAAAAGTCCACGCAATAGGTATTAGACCCCACTGCGAATAAACAGCAAAGGGCGCAAAAAGTCGCTCCCCCTTTTGCGCGTCTTCGGCGCTTTCGTGGTAAAAAAATTTTTATTCTTAGTCCGTGTGGTCTGTGGGGTCCGAGGTCCCGTCCGCGGTTAATCTTAAGGGAAACGCCCTTTAACGCTTGGAGAACTGGAACCGCCGGCGGGCCTTCCGCTGGCCGTACTTCTTGCGCTCCACCATCCGGGAATCCCTGGTCAAAAAGCCGTTGGCCTTCAGGGGCGCCGCATTGGCCTCGCTATGCCGCCGGAGGGCCCGGGCAATACCGTGGCGGCAAGCCCCGGCCTGTCCCGAAACCCCGCCGCCCTTCACATTGATCAGCACATCAAAGCGGCTCTGCCCGTCGGTAACCTCCAGGGCCTGACGGACCACGTAAACAAAGCTGGGGTTGCCAAAATACGCATCCACATCCCGCCCATTAACAAGAATCTTCCCGCTCCCCTGGCGCAGATAAACCCGGGCAATTGAAGTCTTCCTTCTGCCGGTTCCAATGGCTAAATTCTTTGCGTCCAAGCCGTTCTCCTTAAGGCGCCCTTAGGCAATGATCTCCGGCTGTTGGGCCGCATGGGGATGCTCCGCGCCGGGATAAACTTTCAAGTTTTTAAAGAGCTTGCGCCCCAGGCTGTTGTGGGGCAGCATCCCCTTAACCGCCGCCTCCATGGGGAAAGTGGGCTTACGGACCAGAACGTCCTTATAAACCTCCCCCGTAAGGCCGCCGGGATAAGAGGAATGGCGGTAATAGATCTTTTTATTTTCCTTGCCGCCGGTTACCTCGGCCTTGGCCGCGTTGATAATCACCACATAGTCCCCCAACTCCTGAAAGGGGGTAAAAAAAGGCTTTCCCTTCCCCCGGAGAAGGTTGACCGCCTGCACCGCCACCCGGCCCAGCCGTTTGCCCGAGGCGTCAATCAGGTACCACCGGCGGTTTGCCTTTTTCGTATCCACGTAAATTGTTTCCATAGCGCCTTTCCGTTTGCCAAAAATGCCGGACCTGGTAAAACCCCCGGCGAGCTTTAAAACTATCCCATAACGGGGAATTTTTGTCAAGACCGCGGCCAAAAGATTTTTCTCAGTCAGAGGGGGGAGAGCCTGCGTACAGGCTCATCTCCCCCCTCGCTCCATCCCCCTGCGGGGTATTCCGCTACCCCCCTCCGCAGGGGCTTTCGCCCCCGCAACCCCCTTTTAATTGAGAATTTCCGCTCCCGGCGGCCTCAGCCCAGGCGGTTCCGGCGGATCATCACGATAAAGGCTATGGAGAAAAACACCAGGGGCAGAAAGGAAAAAAGGGTTTTCAGGCTTAATATCCCCGGAAAAAACACCACATCCTCCGGCAAAAGGCCATAATACCCAAAGGTGGCAAAGACGATGCCCCCGTAATTTACCAGGGTTCCCGCAATCACCAGAATCCACGGGGGGTCCCTGGTTTTGGACCAGAGGAGAATCGCCAAAAAAGCGGAAACCCCGCCGATAATCAGGGGGCCGCAGAGGGAAATCAAATCCAATTCAGGCATACCCTCTTTATCGGCGGGTCCCCGGATAAACTAAAAAGTCCCGGCTTAACCAAAGCGGCCCAGGAGGGCCTTCAGTTTCTTAAGCTCCCCGGCGCTTAATCCCGGAGGAACAATTAAGGGCAGCGCCGGGGAGGCCGGGGGCAGAAAGCCCTCTGCCAGGGCCTGGGTAAAAAACTCCCCGTAGCGGGGGCCTATCACCCCCAGGGTCCGCAGGTAGGGGCCCCGCCGGGGGTAGGGCAGGTCCGCCAGGGCCTCCCACCAGCCCGCCGGGGGGGTCCGCCGGATAAACCGGGACAAAAGAACCGCCGCCGCGGCAAGCCCCGCCAGGAGCGCCGGCGAGGCGTCGTCAAAACCGGCCTCCGACGGCAGGGAGGGGGCGGCGGAAGGGCTAAAGCAGAGGGGGCAGGGGGCAAAGTTCCCCGGAAAGGGAAGAACCGGGATAAGAACCTGAACCCCCGCCGGGGGTTCCCCGCAAAAGGGCCGCCAGTAGGCCACAACCCCCTGGCCCGGC